>MKRV01000297.1 GCA_001897995.1 Alphaproteobacteria bacterium 65-37
ACGATCAGGGTCGGCCGCTCGGTCGCCATCGCCACACGCTCGACCAGGTCCGACGAGGTCGCCGCCAGCGGCGCCTCGGGATCGTACTGGCCCAGCACTATCAGATCGGCGTAGCGCCCGGCTTCGATCAGACAGTCGTCCGCCAGGCCGGTAAGGGTGCGCCACTCGGTGGAGGCACCGGCACTCCCCACCAGCTCGCGGAAGACGGCCGCAGCAGCGGCTTCGTCGGCGTTCGCCGTCTTCTCGTAGCTGGCATAGAGCGCGTCCATGGCGGCGGTCATGTCCGCGAACATCGGCGCCTGGAACGGCTGGCGGACGTGCAGGCCGACGAGATGCGCGCCATGCTGCCGTGCAACATCGAGCGCGACCCGGATCCGGCTCGCCGCGCCTTTCGTGGCGTCGCAATGCACGAGGATGGTCTTATAGCCCATGGCGGTTCTCCCGAGGTTGCCCTACTGCCCGAGATTACAACGTCCTTCCTCGTGCGAGGATGCGAAACTCTCTCTCGCAGCCCGCGTATGCAGCCTTTCCCGATCGCACGTCCGCCCGCTATGCTGGCGCGGAATAAACGCCCGTTCACGCCGCCGCTTCCGGAGGGCTCCCCCCAATGAGTACCGCGACCCCCGTTCCTCTCGTCTTTGGCGACTATGCCCTCGAGGACCGCTACCGGCTGAACAAGGGCCGGGTCTACATGACCGGCATCCAGGCGCTGGTGCGCCTGCCGATGATGCAGCGCCAGCGCGACCTCGCCGCCGGCCTCAATACCGGCGGCTTCATCTCGGGCTATCGCGGCTCGCCGCTCGGCATGTACGACAACGCCCTGTGGGGCGCGAAGCGCTACCTCAAGGAACACAACATCCACTTCCAGCCCGGCCTCAACGAGGATCTGGCGGCGACGGCGGTGTGGGGCACGCAGCAGACCAACCTGTTCCCCGGCGCCAAGGTCGATGGCGTCTTTTCGATCTGGTACGGCAAGGGCCCGGGCGTCGATCGTTCGATGGACGTGCTGAAGCACGGCAATGCCGCCGGCACCTCGCCGCACGGCGGCGTCATCGCCCTGGCCGGCGACGACCATGGCTGCCAGTCCTCGACCCTGCCGCATCAGAGCGAGCAGGTCTTCGCGGCCGCCATGATCCCGGTCGTCAATCCCGCGACGGTCCAAGAATATCTCGACTTCGGCATGCTGGGCTTCGCGCTGTCGCGCTACTCCGGCTGCTGGGTGGGCTTCAAGGCGATCTCCGAGACGGTCGAGAGCGGCGCCTCGGTCTGGGTCGATCCCGAACGCATCCAGATCGTGCTGCCGACCGACTTCCAGCTGCCGCCGGGCGGCCTCGGCATTCGCAATCCCGACCCGCCGCTGGAGGCCGAGAAGCGCCTGCATGGACCCAAGATGGCGGCGGTGGCGGCCTTCGTGCGCGCCAACGGCTTCGACCGCATGATGATCGATCCGCCGAAAGCGCGCATCGGCATCATGACCACCGGCAAGGCCTATCTCGATACGCGCCAGGCGCTGGAGGATCTCGGCATCACCGACGAGCGCGCCAAGGCGCTCGGCATCCGCCTCTACAAGGTGGGCGTCACCTGGCCGCTCGAGGCCGAAGGGGCGCGGCGCTTCGCCGAGGGCCTGCAGGAGGTGATCGTCGTCGAAGAGAAGCGTTCCAACCTCGAGGACCAGCTCGTCCGCCTGCTCTACAACGCACCGGCCGATCGCCGGCCCCTGGTCATCGGCAAGGCCGACGAGAGCGGCCGCATCATCCTGCCGAGCGAAGGCGAGCTGACACCGACCGGCGTCGCCATGGTGATTGCCAGCCGGCTGATGAAGCATACCGGCGACTCGCCCGAACTGCGCCAGCGGCTGGCCCGTCTCGAAGCCAAGGAGAAGCTGCTGGCCGCGCCGCCGCCCAAGGTGGCACGCACGCCGTTCTTCTGCTCGGGCTGCCCGCACAACACATCGACGCGCGTCCCCGAAGGCAGCCGCGCCATGGCCGGCATCGGCTGCCACGGCATGGCGATCTGGATGCCGGATCGGCGGACCTCGCTGATCTCCCACATGGGCGGCGAGGGCGTGGGCTGGGTCGGCCAGGCGCCGTTCCATTCCGACAACCACATCTTCCAGAACCTGGGCGACGGCACCTACTACCATTCCGGCCTGATGGCGATCCGCCAGTCCGCGGCTGCCGGCGTCAACATCACCTACAAGATCCTGTTCAATGACGCCGTCGCCATGACCGGCGGCCAGCCGCACGACGGGCCGCTGACGGTGCCGGAGATCACGCGCCAGGTCGAAGCCGAGGGCGCCAAGCGGGTGGTCGTCGTCACCGACGAGCCGGACAAGTACCCGATGAATGCCGGCTTCGCGCACGGCGTCACCATCCGCCACCGCGACGAGCTCGACGCCGTGCAGCGCGAGCTGCGCGAGGTGCCCGGCCTCACCGTCATCGTCTACGATCAGACCTGCGCGGCCGAGAAGCGCCGGCGGCGCAAGCGCGGCACCTTCCCTGATCCTGCCAAGCGCGTGTTCATCAACGACTCGGTGTGCGAAGGCTGCGGCGACTGCTCCGACAAGAGCAACTGCGTGTCGGTGAAGCCCCTCGAGACCGAGCTCGGTCGCAAGCGCCAGATCGACCAGAGCAACTGCAACAAGGACTTCTCCTGCGTGAACGGCTTCTGCCCGAGCTTCGTCTCGGTGCATGGCGGCGCCGTCCGCAAGGCCCGCCGGCCGCAGCTCAAGGTCGTGCAGGACGATCCCTTCGCTTCGCTGCCGCTGCCGACGGTGCGGCCGCTCGACGAGGCCTACGGCATCCTGGTGACCGGCATCGGCGGCACTGGCGTGATCACCGTCGGCGCGCTGATCGGCATGGCGGCCCACCTCGAGGGCAAGGGCTGCACCGTGCTCGACTTCACGGGCCTCGCCCAGAAGAACGGCGCGGTGATGAGCCATGTCCGGCTGGCGCCCAAGCCCGAGGACCTGCATGCCGTGCGCATCGCCGCCGGCGGCGCCAACCTGGTGCTGGGCTGCGACATGGTCGTGGCCGCCTCCCCCGCCGCGCTGTCGCGCATCGAGCAGGGTGTCACCAAGGCAGTGATCAACGGCTACGTCCAGCCGGTCGCCGCCTTCGTGATGAACGGCGACATGGATCTCGGCGCCGAGGCGATGATGAAGGCGATCCGCGATGCCGCCGGCGACGAGGCGACGTCGTTCATCGACGGCACCGGGCTCGCCACGGCGATCCTGGGCGATTCGATCGCCACCAACCTCTTCATGCTGGGCCATGCCTGGCAGAAGGGCCTGATCCCGCTGTCGCTCGAGGCGATCGAGCGGGCGATCGAGCTGAACGGCGTCGCCATCGAGACCAGCAAGCGCACCTTCGCCTGGGGCCGGCTGGCGGCGCACAACATCGCAGCGGTGCAGGCGGCGGCCAAGCCGACGCTACGCGTCGAGAAGCCGGTGGCGCGCACCCTGCCCGAGATCGTGGCCAAGCGCGTCGAGCTGCTGACCGCCTATCAGGACAAGGCCTATGCCGAGCGTTATCGCGCCCTGGTCGACAAGGTCGCCAAGGCCGAGAAGGACAAGGCGCCCGGCCGCCGCGGCCTCGCCGAGGCCGTCGCCAAGTCGTTCTACAAGCTGATGGCCTACAAGGACGAGTACGAGGTCGCCCGCCTTTACACCGACGGCGAGTTCCTGAAGAAACTCGGCACGCAATTCGAAGGCGACTACAAGCTCACCTTCCATCTCGCGCCGCCGCTGTTCGCCGAGCGCGATCCCGAGACCGGTCAGCTCAAGAAGAGCGAGTTCGGCGGCTGGGTGATGCCGGCCTTCCGCCTGCTCGCCTCGCTGAAGCGCCTACGCGGCAGCCGCCTCGACATCTTCGGCTACACCGAGGAGCGGCGCATGGAACGCCGCCTGATCGGCGAATACGAAGCGACGGTCGACATCCTGCTCGCCACCTTGAGCCAGGACAACCATGCCATGGCCGTCCAGATCGCCGCCGTGCCCGAGACCATGCGCGGCTTCGGCCACGTCAAGGAGAAGAACGTGAAGGCCGCGAAGGAACGCGAGGCCTCGCTGCTCGCCACCTACAAGAGCCCGGCGACCCAGAAGGTGGCGGCGGAGTAATTCGCCTCTTTCATTCTCCTCTCCCCCCGTTTCGGGGGAGAGGAACATGAAAACCAAGACGGGAAGGAAGATCTACGCCAGCGGCGTCACCGCGACTCGCTGTTGCCCGCCATTGTCGGTGAAGGCCTGCTCACGGTAGAGGCCGAGCGCCTTCATCACCGGCAGGTCGCTGAAGCAGAACAGGCAGGCATCGTCGGTGGCCGATCCGTTGGCGTGTTCGTGGAACGCCCAGGACGGCACACAGAAGATGTCGCGCTCCGTCCAGTCGAAGCGCCGGCCTTCGATCACCGAGAAGCCGCTGCCCTTGGCCACCTGGTAGAGGAAGCTGCCGGTATGACGATGCGCCTTGGTATGCTCGCCCGGCCGCAGGAGCTGCATGCTGGCGCCGATCGTGGGCATCACCGGCCCGCCGTTGGTCGGGTTGACGTAGTGCATCAGCGCACCGTCGTAAGGCGAGCCGTCGCTGGTCGCGGCATAGCGGCGGAGCGACTCGTAGGTTGGCCCCCATTCGTACTTGAAGAGCGGCGAATAGCGCTTGCTCCAGGGCATTTCGCTCGGCAGCAGGGCCGTGCCCGACCAGTTGCCCGTCGAATCGTCGACCGGATGCTCGACCTTCTGATGAAGGTCGGGATGCACTTCGTAGAAGTTCGCTTCCAGCGCATTGACCAGCGGGATGTCGAGCCCGTCCTGCCAGATGCAGGGCGTGCCGTCCGACGCGACGCCGTGTTCGTGCCAGGTGCCGTTCGGTGTCAGCACGAAGTCGTTGGCGTCCAAGGTCATCTTGTGGCCGTCGACGATCGTGTAGGCGCCGCGTCCCTCCATGATGAAGCGGAAAGCCGAGGCGGAGTGGCGATGGGTCGAGGCGCACTCGCCGGGATGCATCACCTGCAGGCCGGCATAGAGCCAGCCGACGGCGGCGGAGACGTCGCGGCGGCCGGGATTGGCGAGATAGATGACGCGCCGGCCGGCCTGCTCCGGCGTCACCAGCGACACCGAGCGCAGCACGTGATCGCGCAGCCGGTCGTACTGCCACAGGACTGGTACCGACGCCGATTGCGGCTGCCACGGCTCGATCTTGTTGGCGACGGTCCACAGCGCGCCGGCATCGAGCCGTTCGAGTTCGCGATAATAGGCGACCAGTTCCGGCGTATCCGCGACGTTGGCGCGGCCGGGCACGTCCTCGCGATAGCGATCGAAACGCACATCCTGCATCCATGCCTCCTGCCTGCCCCAGCGCGGCAGCGAGCATAGCATGCAGAAGCGGATCGGGAGGGCGAGGGACGGGACGCCTGCGCTCCCATCAGAGGTTGGGGAAGAAGCGCAGACGCCCCGGGTACGCGCGCCGCCTGCGAAGGGAGGAATGCAGTCGACGTAGCTCCGCTATAAGCCCGTTCGCCTGGGGAAGGTAAGTGCAATCCTGGGACGAGAATCGCACACCAAGTGCAATCCGACGAGCCGCTTTAAGCGCGACCGCTCTGATTGGAGAAGGAGGCGAGATCGAACTTGCCACCGAGTGCCGTCTTGCTGCCGAGGCGATCGAGGGCGCGCTGCCACTTGGCAGCGAAGTCGGCATCGAACACCAGCTCGGCGTCGCCATCGACCACCAGCCAGGCATTGTCCTGCATCTCGCGATCGAGCTGGCCGGGAGCCCAGCCGGAATGACCCAAGGCCAGCCAGGCATTCTTCGGCCCGCTGCCGTCGGCCATGTCCTTCAGGATCTCGAGCGAGGCGGTCAGCGCCATGCCGCCGTCGATCAGCAGGGTTTCCTCTCGCTTGTAGTCGGCCGAGTGCAGGACGAGGCCGCGCGACGTCTCGACCGGGCCGCCGAACAAGACCGGCCGTTCCGCCGTCTCACGCGGGACCTCGATGCCAAGCTGTTTGTAGACCTGACCGAGTGGCAGATCGTCGACCTTGTTGTTGACGATGATGCCCAATGCACCATCGTCGTCGTGTTTGCAAAGGAACACGACGCTCTTCTGGAAACGCTCGTCCGGCATGGACGGTGCGGCGACCAGGAAGCGGCCGACCAGCGTGGCGGCAGGGGAGCCTGATCCGGACATGATGCAATGATCCCTCAAATCCATGGGGATTGTCCGACCAAACATCAAGGGTCACAAGCCATTCCATAGACAAAGAGGAGTGCCCGGCCTAGGGTCCGGCGGTTCGCAAAAGGCCGCGGTTGGGCGGCATTGGAGGAGCAGAGAATGGCGAAAGTCGGCGACAAGGTGCCCAGCGCCACGTTGCGCACGATGGGTCCGGAAGGTCCCAAGGCTGTAACTACCGAAGAGCTTTTCGCGCCCGGCAAGAAGGTAGTTGCCTTCGCGCTGCCCGGGGCATTTACCCCCACTTGTTCAGCAAAGCACGTGCCCGGGTTCGTGGCCGAAGCTGCGGCGCTAAAGGCGAAGGGTGTCGACACCATCGCCTGCATTTCCGTCAACGATGCGTTCGTCATGGGCGCCTGGGGCAAGGATCAGAAGGCCGGCGACGCCGTCCTGATGCTGGGTGACGGCAATGCCGAATTCACCCAGGCGATGGGCCTGACCATGGACGGTTCCAAGTTCGGCCTCGGCACGCGCAGCCAGCGCTACGCCATGGTCGTCGAGGACGGCGTCATCAAGAACCTGTTCGTCGAGAAGCCGGGCGCCTTCGAGGTGTCGTCGGCCGAACACGTGCTGAAGAATCTGTAGCGCCTCAGGCCTTCCACGGCCAAGATCGACGGCGGAGCGCAAGCTCCGCCGTTTTTCGTTGGGAGCAGCAAGACCGCAGCAGTATGACCACGGCAGATCCGACGCTTTTCAACGGCCTCTTCCAGGTGAACGGCGCGACGCGCCTTTATGGCACGATCGGCGATCCGATCCGCCAGCTGCGCCTGACCGCAGTCATGCCGCAGGTCTTCGCCGCCGTCGGCGTCAACGCGGTCTGGCTGCCGTTCGAGGGGGGACCGGAGCTGCTGCCGCTGATGCTCGATGCGCTCGCCAAGATGCGCAATCTCGACGGTTTCACCGTCACCATCCCGCATAAAACCACGATGCTCGACCTCCTGGGACGTGCCACGCCGCGGGCGCTCGCCTCGGGCAGCGTCAATCTGGTGCGGCGCGATCGCGACGGCGCCCTGATCGGCGACAATGTCGACGGTCTCGGTTTCGTGCGCGGCCTGGAGGCGCAGGGCCATCGCGTGCGCGACGCCAGCGTCTGGCTGGTCGGGCTTGGTGGTGCCGGAGGGGCCATCGCCGCAGCCCTCTGCGAAGCCGGCATCGGCCGCCTGCTGGTAACGGAAATCCAGGACGCGCGGTCCGGCAAGGCGATCGACCGCCTGCTCAAATATTATCCGGACGTGCCAGTGGCCGAAGTCAGTTCGCCGCCCAAGGGCATCCATATCGCGATCAACGCGACGCCGCTCGGTCTCAAGCCCGACGATCCGCAGCCCTTCGACCCGATGACGCTCGATCCCGAAACGGTGGTGGCCGACGTGATCATGAGCCCGGCCGACACGCCGCTGCTGCAGCGGGCGCGCACCCACGGCCGACGCGTCCATCATGGCCGGCACATGCTCGACCACCAGGTCCCGCTTTACCTCGACTGGTTCGGCATCGACGCCAAGGGCGTCGACATCGTCCGCCTGGTCCGCGCTATCGCCGGCTGACGGGCGCCGGCTGAGGGGCGGCGATCGACTTCGACGTTGACCGCTGACTACAGCGTGACGCCGCCGTTCACGTGGATGGTCTGGCCGGTGATGTAGCTCGAGGCGGGCGATGCCAGAAAGGCGATCAGCGCCGCCACCTCGGCCGGCTTGCCGTAGCGGCGCATGGGAATCGATTCGCTGATCTTCTCCATGCCGTCGCGCGGCACGGCGACATGGGCGTCGGGATCCTTCTCGATGAAGCCCGGCGCCACGCAGTTCACCGTGGCCCCCGAGGCGGCGAGATCGACCGCGAAGGCGCGGGCGAAGGCCTCGAGGCCGGCCTTGGCCGCCGCCGAGGCAGGAAAGGTGACGAGGCCGCGCGCAAAGGCATGGGCGACGAACGACGAGACGCCGATCAGGCGACCGGCGCTACCGGCCTTCAGCAGCCACGGCTTGGCGGCCGTCGCAAGCTCGAAGAAGGCCGCCGTCATGGAAGCCTGGCTGGCATCCCAGCCGGCGCGGTCGAGATCGCCGACCTGCCGGCGATCAGCAAAGCCCGCGTTGCTCACGATCACGTCGAGATGGCCGAACTTTCGTGCGGTCTCGTCGACCAGCCGGCCCGCCGTGCCCGATTGCGCGAGATCGCCCTCCAGCACCAGCGCTTCCGCCCCGGCACCACGCGCGAACTCGGCGACCCGCTCCAGCCCTGCCCGATTCTTGCGGGCATGCAGGGCGAGCGCGGTGTCGGGCGCAGCCAGCGCCCGGGCCGTGGCGGCGCCGATACCTGTGGAAGCGCCGGTAATGAGAATGACGCGAGCGGTCGAAGCCAAGGATCCAATCTCCCCTAACGCAAACATTTCCTGTTGCCCGTCACGCCTACCACGGGACGCCGCGAAATGGCGTTGACAGTTATCGAATGATCATTCATTGAATGATCATTCGATAATTATGCGCCGCCCTGATCCCGACCTGCATGCCACCCGCCGCACCCGCATCCTCGAAGCGGCCTTGCGCGTCTTCGCGCGCAAAGGCCTGCAGAACGCGACCATGCCCGACATCGCCGCCGAGGCGGGCATGAGCGCGGCGAACCTCTATCACTACGTCCGCTCCAAGGACGCGATCCTGCAAGCCCTGGCCGAGGACGAGCGCCGCGAGACCCTGACGGCGATCGCCGCGATCGAGCGCGCCGACGACCTGGTCGACGGCCTGATCGCCGTCATCGAGCACGAGCTGCAGCGCCACGACGAGGCGGAGCTGGTGCTCGGCCTGGAGGTGGCGGCCGAGGCCTGCCGCAATCCGCGGATCGGCGAGATCTTCGATACGATCGATCGCGAGATGACCGACCGGGTCACGCAGTTGCTGGAGCAGGGCCGGGCCGACGGACGTATCGCGCCCGGTACCGACGTTCGCGCCACCGCCATCGTGATCCTGTCGACCCTTGAAGGCATCTTCTGGCGCCGCGGCTTCGACCGCACGTTCGACACCGCCGGCACGCTCGTCGAGCTGCGCCGCATGCTCACCGCCTATCTGCAGCCGGCCAAGCACTCCCCAAAACGCCCCACGCCATGACCGGCCGCGTCTCGCTGGCACGCGCCAGCTTGCGGCACGAATGGAAACGCTATCTCGCAGCCGTGCTCGCCGTCGCCTTCGCGGGTCTGCTGGTGATCGTCCAGCTCGGCCTGCTGATCGGCATGTTCGCCACCTCGACCCAGGTGGTCGACAGAGCGCGCGCCGATCTCTGGGTCGTCGAAGGCCGGACCCAGTCCTTCGACCTCGCCCGCGCCATGCCGGCGCGCATTGAAATGCGCCTGCGCGCCCACCCCGAGGTCGCGACCGTGCAGACGCTCGCCTTCACCGGCGGCGACTGGCGCGGCCCGACCGGCGGCAAGGTGCTGGTGATGGTCACCGGCTTCGACGTCACCGACAGCTCGCTCAGCCTGCCGCGCGATTTCAACCCGGCGATGCGCCGTGCCTTGCGTGAAGTGGGCGCCGTGGTGGTGGACGAGATCGATCTCGGCAAGCTCGGCGTGACGATCGGCGACACCGCCGAGATCAACGGCCGGCGCGTGCGCGTCGTTGGCACGACCAGCGGCATGCGCGCCATCGGCGGCGCCAACATCTTCGCCTCGAAGGCCACCGTGGCATCACTGTCGGCGGCGGAAAAAGGACCCGAGACCGAAGGCTATTTCCTGATCGGGTTGCGCAATCCCACCGGGATCGACGCCGTGCAACGCGAGCTGCAGGCCCTGTCGCTGCCCGAGGAGTTCCTGGTCCTGCGTCCCGACGAACTTTCGGCCATGACGCAGTTCTACTGGCTGGTCGAATCGGGCGCGGGCGCAGGCTTCGGCTTCTCCGCCCTGCTCGGCCTGCTGGTGGGCGTGGCCATCACCAGCCAGACCCTGCGCGGCGCCCTTCTGGCCTCGATCCGAGAATACGCCACCCTGCGCGCGCTGGGCGTGCCGGCCCGCGCGCTCCGCCGCGTGGTGATGGAGCAGTCCTTCTGGGTGGGCATGGCCGGCCTCGTCGTCACGGCGCTTACGACCTGGGGCGTCGCCGCCCTGGCCGACGCCGCCACGGTCGCCGTCGCCTTCCCCTGGTGGACCGTCGCCGGCACGGCGCTGTTCACCGTGTCGGTCGCTCTCGTCTCCGGCCTGTTCTCGCTGGGGCCGCTCTACCGCACCGAGCCGGCGGAACTGCTGCGATGAGCGCCATCGTGGCCCGCGGCATCGCCAAGTCCTTCGGCAGCGGCGCGGCCCGCAGCGAAGTGCTGAAGGCGATCGACCTCACGATCGAACCGGGCGCGCTCACCCTGATCATGGGCCCCTCGGGATGCGGCAAGTCCACGCTGCTGGCCGTCCTCTCAGGGCTGCTGCGCCCCGATGCCGGGTCGGTCGACGTGCTGGGCACGAAACTCTGGGATCTCGGCAAGGCGGCGATCGACGCCTTTCGTCTCGCCCATTGCGGCTTCGTCTTCCAGGGCTTCAACCTGTTCGGCGCGCTGACTGCGCTCGAGCAGGTCATGCTGCCTCTGAACTATGCCGGCATCGACGGCGATGCCGCCATCGACCGGGCTCGCCGTGCGCTTGGCGACGTCGGCCTCGACGCGCAGGCCGACCTGCGGCCGACCGAGCTCTCCGGCGGACAGAAGCAGCGCGTCGCCATCGCCCGCGCCTTCGTCAAGGAACCCTCGCTCATCTTCGCCGACGAACCGACCTCCGCCCTCGACAAGGAGAACGGCCAGGTCGTGGTCGGCCTGCTGCACCGGGCGGCGCGCGAACGCGGCGCCGCCGTGCTCTGCGTCACCCACGATCCGCGCCTCGTCGAACATGCCGATCGGCTGATCCGCATGGAGGACGGGCGCATCACGGGAGCTTGCTCATGAGTCCGCTTGTTCGCTGCCTGCTGCTCCTGCTCGCCGTCGCGGTGCCCATTGCGCCCATCACACAGGCCGCAGCCCAGGAGGCCAGTCGGCTGCCCGCCGTCGTCGTGGCGCGCGGGCTGGTCGATGTCGATGGCGGCCTGATCCAGATCGCGGCCTCGCGCGACGGCGTGGTGCGCGAGGTGCTGACCGAGGAAGGCCAGTCGGTGAAGCGCGACGCCGTGCTCGCCCGCATCGACGACCGCATCCCCAAGGTGCAGGCCTCAGTGGCCGCGGCAGAGCTCGCGCAGGCGCGCGCGGCGCTGAAGCCGGTCGAGCTGAAGCATGCGGCAGCGGCCCGCGAAGTCCGGCGTCTCGAGGCCCTGGTGGCGAGCAAGGCGGCGGCCGCCAAGCTGCTCGATACCGAGCGCGACCTGATGGCGACCACCGACGCGGAAATCGCCCATCAGCGAGCCGCGATCGCGCTGGCCGAAGCCCGCCTCGCCGCAGCCGAGCTGGAAGTGGAGCAAAGGGTCGTGCGGGCGCCGCTCGACGGCGTGATCGTGCGCCGCCTCGCCCGACCGGGCGACGGTATCTCGACGCTCAACGTCACGACCCTGTTCTGGATGGCGCCGGCGCTTCCCCTGCTGGTGCGCGCCGAGATCGAGGAACAGTCGGCGAGCCTCGTCAAGGAAGGGCAGCGGGTCGAGATCACGCCGGAGCCCGACGAACGGCAGCGCTTCCAAGGCAAGGTGCAACGGGTCGGTCGCGCCTTCGCACCGCGGCGCACGACCGTCTACGACACGCGCGAGCGCACCGATGTGCGCGTCATCGAGGTGGTGATCGCCTTCGAGCCGGGCAGCTTCGAAACGGGCAGCGCCCCGCTCCTCCTCGGCCAGCGCGTGATCGTTCGCATCGAGTCCGGCGGCCGCTCTTGACCGGCACTGAGCTCGTCGTCGACGGCGGCCTCACCGCCGCCTGATCAGGACGTTCCGTTGCGCGTGCCCAAGCCGGCCCGCCGCAGGGCGTCGGCCATCGCGCCGCCTGGCGAGGTCGCCTTGCCGCCGTGAGGTCCGCCGGGGCCTCGGCCCGAAGCGCTATGGTTCGCGCCATGGCCGGCGCCACGCTGAGGGCCACGCGGCGCATTGCGATCGGCGCCGGGCGCGCGCGCCGGCTGGCTGCCGACCGGGTCGTCGAGCCGCAGCGTGAGGCTGATGCGCTTGCGTGGCTTGTCGACGTCCAGAACCTTCACGCGCACGATGTCGCCGGACTTCACCACGGCGCGCGGATCCTTCACGAAGGTCTTCGACATGGCCGAGACATGCACCAGGCCGTCCTGGTGCACGCCGATATCGACGAACGCCCCGAAGGCGGCGACGTTGGTGACGACGCCTTCGAGCACCATACCCTGCTCGAGGTCGTTCAGCGTCTCGATGCCGGCCTTGAACTCGGCCGTCTTGAAGGCCGGCCGCGGATCGCGCCCCGGCTTCTCCAGCTCGCGCAGGATATCGGTGACGGTGGGCAGCCCGAACCTGTCGTCGACGAACGTCTGCGGTGTGAGAGCCCGCAGCGCCGGCGCATTGCCGATCAGGGTGGCGATGTCGTTCTTGGTGGCGTCCATGATCCGGCGCACCACCGGATAGGATTCGGGATGCACCGCCGAGGCGTCGAGCGGGTCGTCGCCGCCGGAGATGCGCAGGAAGCCGGCGCATTGCTCGAACGCCTTGGGGCCGAGCCGCGGCACGTCCTTCAGCGCCTTGCGCGACCGGAAGGGACCATTCGCGTCGCGGTGCGACACGATGCTCTGCGCCAGCCCCTGGCCGATGCCCGAGACGCGCGCCAGCAGCGGTGGCGAGGCCGTGTTCAGATCGACGCCGACGCCGTTCACGCAATCCTCGACCACCGCGTCGAGCGAGCGCGACAGCTTGAACTCGCTGAGATCGTGCTGGTACTGGCCGACGCCGATCGACTTGGGATCGATCTTCACCAGTTCCGCCAGCGGATCCTGCAGCCGGCGGGCGATCGACACGGCGCCGCGCAGGGTCACGTCGAGACCGGGCAGTTCCTCCGAGGCGTAAGCCGAGGCGGAGTAGACCGAGGCACCAGCTTCCGACACCACGATCTTGTGCAGCTTGAGATCGGCCAAGCCCTTGACCAGCTCGATCGCGAGCTTGTCGGTCTCGCGCGAGGCCGTCCCGTTGCCGATCGCGATCAGCTCGACCTTGTGCTCGCGCACCAGCCGCGCCAGGACCGCCAGCGCCTCGTCCCAGCGCCGCTGCGGCTCGTGCGGAAAGATCGCGCTGGTCGCCACCACCTTGCCGGTGGCATCGACCACCGCGACCTTCACGCCGGTCCTAAAGCCGGGATCGAGCCCCAAGGTCGGCCGAGCTCCCGCCGGCGCAGCCAGCAGGAGGTCGCGCAGGTTGGAGGCGAAGACGCGCACGGCCTCTTCCTCGGCGGCGGTCCACAGGCGCAGCCTGATGTCGATCGACAGCGTCACGAAGATCTTGGTGCGCCACGCCCAGCGCGCGGTATCGGCCAGCCACTTGTCGCCCGGCCGTCCCTGATCGGAAATGCCGTAGGCCCGCATGATGCGCAGCTCATAGACGCTGACAGGGGTAACACCAGGAACGCTGGCCGCCGGGCGCGTCGCGGGATCATCCGGCTCGATGGTGAGGCCCAGCACCTCTTCCCGCTCACCGCGGAACAGCGCCAGCACGCGGTGCGACGGCATCTTGCCGAAGGCTTCCGAGAAATCGAAATAGTCGCTGAACTTGGCGCCCGCCTCCTTCTTGCCCTCGCGCACCTCGGACTTGAGTTGGGCATTGGCCCACAATTCTTCGCGCAGCGCGCCGATCAGGTCGGCATTCTCGGCGAAACGTTCGGTGAGGATGGCGCGGGCGCCGTCCAGCGCCGCCGCGACATCGGCCACGTTCTTGTCGGCCGAAACATAGGGCTCGGCGCTCGCCTGTGGAACGTTCTGCGGCTCCTTCAGCAGCAGGTCGGCCAGCGGCTCGAGGCCCGCCTCCTTGGCGATCTCGGCCTTGGTGCGCCGCTTCGGCTTGTAGGGGAGGTAGATGTCCTCCAGCCGACCCTTGCTGTCGGCCGCCAGGATCGCCGCCTCGAGCTTGGCATCGAGCTTGCCCTGGTCGCGGACCGAATCGAGGATGACCTTGCGCCGAGCTTCCAGCTCACGCAGGTAGCGCAGCCGCTCCTCGAGCGTGCGCAGCTGCGCGTCGTCCAGCGACCCGGTGACTTCCTTGCGGTAGCGCGCGATGAAGGGGACCGTGGCGCCGCCATCGAGCAGGTCGGCCGCAGCCTGGACCTGCTGCTCCTTGACCCCGAGTTCGTCGGCAATACGCGCCTGGATGGAAGCTACCAAGAAACACCTCTTCGACCGGATTCGCCGAACACCGTCACGGGGTCGGCCTGCCGGTATGGACGGCGTGCCTGTGACTTTTCAAGCCGTTCGTGGCCAGCTTGCTGCAGGCTACCTGCCAGTCGCGCGCCGCCCGTCATCGGTCACTGGCCGTTCCTAACGATGACAATTATAATCAAAGAAACGACGCAGGTGGATGCGATGCGGATCACCAAGGAACAGGCCGAGCAGAATCGCGAGCGCGTGATCGACGCCGCCTCGGAGCTGTTCCGCACTCATGGCTTCGGCGGCGTCGGCGTCGCCGACGTCATGAAGGAAGCAGGCTTCACCCATGGCGGCTTCTACAATCACTTCGACTCCAAGGAAGCGCTGGCGGCGGAGGCGACGCGGCGCGCTTTCGAGCGGATGGCGGCCCATCGCGAGCGTGCCCGTGACCTCGAGGAGATGTTGACCGGTTATCTGTCGCGGGCGAGCCGCAAGGCACCGGCCAGGAGCTGCCCGGCCGCGGCTCTGGGGTCGGAAGCGGCCAATCAGCCCGACCGGGTGAAAGCCGAATTCGCGCGGGGCATCGAAGGCATGGTTGCCTCGGTACAGCAGCGGCTCGGGCCCTACGGTCTCACCGACGCCGAGGCACGACGCCGCGCCGTCGCCATCGTCGCCACCATGGCCGGCGCCCTCACCCTCGCCCGCGCGGTGCCCGACGACGATCCCCTCGCCCACGAGATCCTCGCCGCCGGCCTCGAAGGCTGCCTCGCCGAAGCCGCACGTCCCGCCAAGCCCACGCGCCGACGCTGAGTCGGGCCAAGAAGCCTTTCGATCGGCGGCTTGACTCTTTTAATGATGATTATCATCATTAAAGCCAGCCAGAACTTCAGGGAAATTCGGACATGCCGCTCTGGAAGATCTACCACCCGGTCGGCGCCTACAGCGCCGCAGACAAGAAGGAGATGGCGGAACGCATCACGCGTCTCTACCGCCAGCTGCCGCGCTTCTATGTCGGCGTCGTCTTCCAGGAGATCGCCGCCGAGTCCTTCTATGTCGGCGGCGAGCCGACCAGCCGATTCGTGCGGATCTGGGTCGACCACATCGCACGCTCCCTGCCGGTCGAAGCCCGTGCCTGGTGGCTCGAGAAGTGCAACGAAGCCCTCGCGCCGTTCACGCAGGGTCGCGGCTACGACTGGGAGTTCCACATCGACGAAACGCCCTTCGACATCTGGTCGATCCAGGGCTTCAGGCCGCCGCCACCCAACTCCGAGGCAGAGAAGAAGTGGATCGCCGAGAACAAGGCGACGGCCTACGAGACGCCTCCGCTCGATTGAAACCACAGAGTGGTTCCAATCGAGCGCAAGCCACTTCGGTCAGTCCTGGGCCCAGATATAGCCGAAGGACGTGTAGTTCTGGATCCGCTCGAATGTCGGATCGAGCGCCTCGAATTTCCGACGAATGCGCTTGATGGCGGATCGAACGTTGGTCTTGTAGCCATTCTCCCCGCATCCGGCGACAAAGCCGCGATAGTGCAGGGCGTCGTAGATCTCGCGGTAGGTCACGTGCTGGCCGACATTGGCGGCCAGCAGGTTGATGATCTTGAACTCGCCGACAGTGAGCTCGACATCGACATCGTTCCAGAAGGCGCGGCTGATGTGCGGCTTGAGCATGAGGCTGCCGAACTGCAGGACCTTTTCCCGCCGAGACTCCGGCACCTTGATGCGGGCGACGATCCGCAGCCGCTGCGCCAGGATCGAGATGCCGCGCGACTTGTCGATGAAGTCGACGGCGCCGTGCTCGAGGGCAAGGCTCTCGTTGCTGGTGAGCGACCTGTGCGTGATGAACACGATCGGCAGAGTGACCCCCAGGCGCCGCAGCTGGTGCAGCAGATCAAGGCCCGAATTGCCGGAAAGCCCCCAATCCAGGACGATGAGATCCGCCGCGGACAGCGGATCGGCGGCCGCCAGAACGGACGGCGTGTCCGTGAACGTGGTCACGGCAAATCCCTGCTCGGACAATTCATTCGGCAGCATGTCTCTGAAGTAATCGTCACCGCCGACGGCGACGACCCGGATCTGAGACGCTGGCTCGCCATTCATAAGGAATGACGGCATCTTGCCAAACGACTGAACCGTATTGACTGCTGTTTGCATTGACTTGGCTCCTCGTTGGATCGCCACACCCAATTGCACCGGCGATCGATTGCTTCCCAACTGCAGCATGAGGAGGCACTAGGTTGCCGGCCCGCAGGACCACAGTCTGTTCGACTGCAGCCTGGTGTCGGCAGACGTGGTCACACGAATAAACGTGATCACACGCATATGGGTCCGTGATGGCCCCAAATCCCTTGCGTAAGCGCCGAGGCATTCAGCCTCTTTAGACTACCGAGGCACCCCTGCCTCTTCGCCAGCGCCCAACGCAAAGCCCCTTCCCGGTTCGAAACTTAGCGGCGAAGAAACAGAAGGGGGAACAGCAATCGGTCCCAGATCACCGTTTGATCACTAATGATCCCACCTTTGGCAGCCCGGTCTGTTCGAAGGGAGACCGTTGCGTGCGAAAAATTTGGTCAAGCGACCAATAGAGACGGTCAGCAACCTCGAACCGCACAACATATTGCGCGTTGTCACCAAAAATACCCCTCACATGAAATGCAGGGTATTCCGCGATTTTCAGTTCAGACGCTATGGCAGGGATCACAGCGACAGCACGACCGATGAAGGGCCGCGTCGGATCACTCACGGATCCGTGAAAATGGCGAATTTCCGGCCTTATTCGATCATCGGCGGGGCAGCGTATCGGCCCCGTCACGCGCCGCGATCGCGGCCACTGCAGCGTCGCGTTTCAGACCCCTCGATCGCTGCCCCTTTCGGCGTCGACCAGTGAAATTTCTCGGTTGCTTTCCAAATTACTTACACGCGCGTCAGAGACACTACTCTCAGTAGCATGTCCTATACTTCTTCTCGTGCTCTTCCCTTATTTTCTTGGATCGATCAGATCAAACAAGCACGCGACAGAGAGGATCGAAGCATTCGCGCCGAAGCAGCGCCCCAACAATGTCATTTCAGGAGACGACGATGCGCAAGCGACTCCCCGCTCGCGGCCTCGATGTCTCTCTCCATGCTCTGCGAGCCGCGATACTAATTGATGACCAAGGTCACAGCTTCGTTTTCGCACGCACCTGCGAACGTCGCGAAAGCTCCATCCCACAGCATTAAATGTCTTTACGCATGATCGATGTGAGCACCTGCACTCCAGCCACATTGGATGCAATTGTGACCTTGGAAACGCATTGATCACCGTCATGTGAGTCAGGCGTGGTCTATATTCCCTCTCAAGCGCGTAGCAGTTGTTCGGCAAACACCGTGCAACATATGCTCCGGCGTTGGCATCCCACCCCAACCCCGGCCGCCACCCCATCCCACCACCCACCCCACGGCGGCGCGCTTATTTTTCCTTCTCGAAAGACGGCAGACGCGCCTCGCGTCGCCAGTCGACGGCACGATGCTCTATGCCCGGCATGCCGCCAGAAAGAACGCAACGCTCTGTGTCACGTGCGCTTCGATGCCGGCGCGCAAGGTGCGTAGCTTCTTGCCGAACAAGGCGTGTCGGAACATGGGCCAAAGAACGAGGTCGATGAAGAACTGCGCCGTCGTGGCGAGCCGGTTCGGAGCGAAAGCCGCCAGTGCGCCCCCTTTGTCGGAACGTGCCGCCTCGCGCAGCAGCCGCGTGACGGCGGCGATGCCGCGCTCGCTCGCCATCCGGTGCACGCTGCCTGCCAGATCGGGGAAGCGACGCGCCTCCGAGATGCCGAGGCGCATGACGCCGATGTGATCGTCGGTCAGAGCGCTACGCAGCATTGTGACACCGAGACTGATCAGCTGCTCCTCGACATCGGTGCCGTCCGGCAGGTGAATCTCGCTTTCAATGACCTCGGCGACATTGCGCATCGCCACCGCGACATAGAGCGCCTCCTTGTTGGGGAATCGCGCGTAGATGGTCGGCTTGCCCGCACGGGCGAGCTTGGCGATCTCATCGACGCTGGCGCCATCGAGACCCTTTTCCAGAAAGGCACGGCGCGCTGCATCGAGAATGCGGCGATCTACTTCGCCGGCGTGCGTTTTCGGAGGCCGTCCGGCACGACTGGCGCCACGTTCGTGCGGCCGCTTTCCTGGTGCCCTGGTTTTCACGTTCACGCGAGCGCTCCCTTTGTGGCCGCCGCAAGCGACGAGTGCTTGGGCAACTCCTTAATTTAGCCCCAAGCAGACCCTACGTAAATGAACGAAACCGTTTCGTTTCGACAGTCCGACGGCACAGCCGCCCGGGTCGCCGAAGTCTCTCCGCTGACGGCAGGAGGTCGAGCAATGGCGCAGCAGGCACAGGATCGGAAGCAAGAAGGGCGAAAGCAGGAGGATCGACCGGTCCTCGATCTCTCGCGATCGCAGTTGACGTCGCTCCGGCCACGACAGCATGAAGGCACCGCAGCGCCTGCAGCAGAGTATGGCGCTGCGGAAGGGCCCGTGGCGCTCTCGCCGCGCCCCGCGACGCCTCCGCCGGAAACGACACCCCTGCAGGAGACAAGTCCGGCCTCGGACGACCGGCCCGAGTCACGCCACGACGCCCCTCCCCCGAGCTTCCTGCGCCGCCATCCTGTCGCGGTCGCCGTCGGCGCGGTTCTGGCGGTGGCGGCGATCGGGCTCGGCTTCCTCTACTGGGACAACGCCCGGCGCTTCGAGACGACCGACGACGCCTTTATCGCGGCCCGGCAGTTCGTGATCGCGCCAAAAATATCGGGCTACGTCACGGCCGTCCCGGTCACCGACAACCAGCACGTCGCTGCCGGAAGCGTCGTCGCACAGATCGACCCGCGCGACTACCGCATCGCGCTCGACCAGGCGCAGGCGCAGGCCGATGCGGCAGAGGCCAACATCCACAACATCGAGGCGCAGACGAACGTCCAGGAAGCGCAGATCACCGCCAATCAGAAGCAGGTCGACCAGGCCGAGGCGGCGCTCGTCTTCGCCCAGGAGCAGGCGGTGCGCTATCAGCAACTGGCCAAGACGGGTGCAGGCTCCGTCCAGCTCCAGCAGCAATACGCGTCGCAGCTTCAGCAGCAGGACGCGGCGCTGGCGACGGCGCGGGCGAACCTTCAGGTCGCACAACGGCAGCTCGAATCGTTGAAGGCGCAGCACGCCAGCGCAGTCGCAAACCTCGCACAGGCGCAGGCCCAGGTCGCGGCCGCCCAGCTCAACCTTTCCTACACGACAGTCACCGCGGATCAGGCCGGCCGGGTCGTCAATCTCGGCGCCGCCGTCGGGCAGTTCGCGCAACCCGGCACCGCCCTCATGATGTTCGTGCCGGACGACATCTGGGTAACCGCGAACTACAAGGAGACCCAGCTCGACGCCATCCGGCCCGGCGAACCGGCGACGCTCGGAATCGACGCCTATCCGGAACGCGACATCCGTGGCCATGTCGCCAGCGTGCAGCCTGGATCGGGCGCCGCCTTCTCGCTGCTGCCACCGCAGAACGCGACGGGCAACTACGTCAAAATCGTCCAGCGCGTGCCGGTCAAGATCGTGATCGACAAGGTGCCTGCCGACGTCGCGCTCGGGCCGGGCATGTCCGTGGTGCCGAGTGTTCGAACCGATCCGGCGCCATCACTCTACGAGCGTCTGAGGACCTGGCTGTGAGCGCCGCGACTCCCGCCGCGGCGAGCCCCTTCGCAGCGGGCCCCACCGCCGCCAAGCCGGCAGCCGCCACCCCGTGGCTGCTCGCCATGCTGGTCGCCCTCGCCAGCTTCATGGAGGTCCTCGACACGACGATCGCCAATGTGGCGCTGCCCTACATCGCCGGCGGCATGGGGGTGAGCGAGGACGAGGCCTCCTGGGTGGTGACGACCTATTTGGTCGCCAACGCCATCAGCCTCACCGCCAGCAGCTTTCTCGCGCAGCGATTTGGCCGCAAGACCTTCTTCCTCCTCTGCCTCGGCATCTTCACCGTGAGCTCGGTCCTGTGCGGCTTCTCCTGGAATCTCCAGGCGCTGATCGCCTTTCGCATCCTGCAGGGGTTCGGTGGTGGCGGCATGGTTCCCCTGGCGCAATCGATCCTGGCGGATGCCTTTCCTCCGGTAAAACGCGGCCAGGCCTTCGCCTTGTTCGGCGTCGCCGTCGTGGTGGCTCCGGTGGTCGGCCCGACGCTCGGCGGCTGGCTGTCCGACAATCTCTCCTGGCACTGGTGCTTCCTGATCAACGGCCCGGTCGGCATGCTGACGGTGGCAGCAATCGCCGTCGTCCTGAAGGAGTCGGCAGCGATGGAAGCCCGGCGCAAAGAGCAGGTGCGACAGGGCCTCTCCTTCGACCTCATCGGCTTCCTGCTGGTCGCGACCTTCCTGGGGGCGCTGGAAGTCCTGCTGGATCGCGGCGTAGAGGACGACTGGTTCGGCTCGACTTTCATCGTCAGGGTCGCCGTCGTCTGCGTCGTGGCCTTCGCCCTCATGATCCCCTGGGAAATCACGCGCAAGAACCCGGCCGTTGACCTGCGCCTGGTGGCGACCCGGCAGTTCGGCGCCTGCTTCCTGGTGATGCTGGCGACCGGTCTCATTCTGCTTGCGACCACCCAGGCCCTGCCGCAGATCGTGCAGACCGAGTTCGGCTACAGCGCCACCTTGGCCGGCCTGGTCCTGTCGCCGGGTGGCGTCGTCACCTTCGTCATGATGTTGGTCGTCGGCCGGCTGATCGGCAAGGTCCAGCCGCGCACCCTGATCGTCGCCGGCGCCGCCATTGTCGCGCTGTCGATGTACGACCTGACGAACATCTACGCCGACGTCGATTTCTGGTTCTTCGCACAGTCGCGGATGGTGCTCGGCATCGGCCTGCCCCTGCTCTTCCTCTCGATCACCACCGCGTCCTATAGCGGCCTGCCGCCGGGCAAGACCGACCAGGCCTCGGCCCTGATGAACATGGCGCGCAATGTCGGCGGCTCGATCGGCGTGTCGCTGGTCTCCAACGTGCTGGCCAATCGCGAGCAGTTCCACCAGAACCGCCTAATCGAGCAGGTCATCCCGTCGAGCACCGCCTACCAGAGCACCCTGCAGCAGGTGACCGACTATTTCGCGTCGCAAGGCAGCTCGCTCGGCAAAGCCAACCTGCAGGCCATCGCCTGGATCGGCCAGCAACTGCAGACCCAGGTCGCGATGCTCGCTTACATGGATGTCTTCTGGGTCCTGATGCTGGTGGCACTCGCGGGCATTCCGCTTGCCCTCAGCCTCCGGAAGGTCGCCCTCGGCGGGCCGGCCCACGTGGGGCATTGAAGGCCATGGTCGCGGCGGCGTCGACGATCGCCTTTCGCAGCCAGACGTGCCGGGGCGACTCCTGGTGGCGCGCATGCCAGGCGAGGCTCATGGTGAAGCGACCGAGATCGAGGGGCGGCCTCGCGGATGCGAACCGCCTCATGTCCGCCGCCGTCCGCGCCAGGCTCGACGGAAGGGTCATCACCAGGTCGGAGCGCACGGCAATCTCGACCGCGGCAAAGAAGTTCGGCACCCGCAGCTTCACCCGTCGTTTCCGTCCCAACCGGGCAAGGGCTTGATCGACAGGCGGCGGCCCGAGGCCGGGAACGGCGACCACGACATGTTCGAGCGCCAGGAAGCGGTCGAGGGTCAGCTTCCTGGCCGCGGCCGGATGACCGGCGCGCATCAAGGTCAGCAATTCCTCGTCATAGAGGCGGCGGCGGCGGATACCGGCCGGCGCCTCGTCGAGCAGCCCCACCATGGCATCCGCCTCGTCGTTCTCGAGGGCCTCGATCCCGGTCGTGCCGGGCGCAGCAATGTCGACATCGAGGGACGGTGCTTCTTTGGCCATCCGTGCGAGCAGAGGCGGCACGATCGTGGCCGCTTGAAGATCGGGCATCAGCAGCCGGATCTTGCCCGTTGCCGCCGCCGGGTCGAACGGATCGGGCTCCAGCAGTTCGCCGATACCGGCGATGGTTCCGCGCAGCGCAGGCCGCAGGTCTTCGGCCCGCGCACTCAGCACGTACCCGCCCGGCCCGTCGACGAGGAGCGGATCCGCGAACAGCCTCCGCAATCGCGCGAGCGCCCGGCTTGCCGCCGGTTGGCTCATGCCCAGCCGGTCGCCGGCGCGCGTGACGTTCTTCTCCTCGAGCAGCGCGTCCAGCGCTACCAGGAGATTGAGGTCGACTTTTCGTAAATCCGCCTGACGCATGCTGACCATATACTCCATGCATTGGGCGCATGACACTCCCGCACCTATCCTCCGCAGGCTCACTTTAGAGGGAGGAAAGTCATGTACGTGGTGCTGGGCGCAAATGGACGGGCCGGCGGCGAGACGGCACAAGCTCTCCTGGAACGCGGCGAGGCGGTTCGCGTCGTCGTACGACGGCCGGAGCAGGGCGAAAAATGGAAATCCGTCGGCGCGACGGTCGCCACCGCGGATATCGATGTCCCCGGCACCATCGCTGAAGCCCTGGACGGCGCGACAGCTGCGTTTCTCCTCAATCCGCCGCCGGTCAGCGGAGACCCCAATGCCCGAACCGCCGAGATCGGCGCCGCGCTTGCCGAGGCGATGAAGCTTGCGCGCGTACCGAAGCTGGTCGCTTTGTCGTCGATCGGCGCGCAGCATGCGTCGGGCACGGGCGTCATCGCTACGCTCCACCAGTTCGAAAAGCTGCTGGATGGGACAACACCTGCGACCGCCTTCCTGCGACCGGGCTATTTCGTGGAGAGCTGGGCCGAGGTTGCCGGCCCCGTCACCTCGGAAGGCCTGCTGCCGACCTTCCTCGCCCCCTATCAGCGGATTGCGATGGTAAGCACGAAGGATGTGGGGCGCGCCGCGGCGGCGCTGCTTTGCGAGGATTGGACCGGCCGGCGGGTGGTCCAACTGAGCGGGCCACAAGACTGGAACGCCGCAGAGGTGGCATCGGCCTTTGCCGAAGCGCTCGGTCGTCCGGTCGTGCCGGCATTCGTCCCGCCGGAACAGCGCGCCGCGATGCTTGCGCGTGACGGCATTCCCGAGGAGGTGGCGACGGCGCTGCTCGGCATGTACCAAGGCATCGCCCAGGGTCGCTTTGTGTCCGAGGCCACGCAGGAGCAGCGTCGGGGCACCGTGTCCCTGGCCGTTTCGGTCAAACGGATCGTTGCGCAGCTTCAGTCGGCGCAAGCCGCGTGATCGCGATCGCCCCCTGTGAGGCTCGGCGGCACAATCCGTCGACTCTGGGGTATTGTTCACCGGAGCTCAGGCAAGGATCCAGGCGCCATCATGGTGCGTGAGAAGCTCCAGCAGCAAAAGGAGTAGGTGGATGATCGGCTTGTATCGCACAGCTCTGGTTGCGCTCATCATGGCAGTGACCGCCGTGACGACGGCGCACGCCGACGAGGCTGCCGACAAGGCGGCGATCACGGCGCGCCTCAACCGCTGGACCGCCGATTTCAACGCCAAGGACCTCATCGGCGTATGCGACCTGTTCGCGCCGGATCTTGTCTATTCCATCCCGGAGGTCACGCGGGGAACGCATGAGGCGATTTGCAAGAACCTGACGACCGTGTTGGCCAAGTCCGACGTCAAGCTGCGCTATGCCAACCCCGACATCCACGAGATTATCGTGAGCGGCAATGTTGCCGTCGTGCGGCTGACCTGGACCCTGACGACTGAGGCGGCCGGAGCCACAGATACGACCACGGAGGAAGGCATGGACATATTCCAGCGACAAGCCGACGGCAGGTGGTCGATCGCCAGGTTCATCGCCTTCACAACGCGGGCGAACAAGCTGCTTCGCTAGCGCGGCTTCCCATCAAGTGGGGCCGCATGAGCGGTTCCACTTGATGGGAAACGTGTTGTTTCCGGTATCTCCTGCTTCGGCAGCGGCCTGACCGCATCGCCCTCTCCTGCGTCCTCTGCCTCGACGCCAGCAACAGCGATGATGCCAACAGGTGAAGCGAAAGGTTCGGCACCATTGGTGTCAGAAGACGGCTCGTCTCACTGCCGGACATGGCCTTGGTCGACAGCGAGCGTTCCCTCAACATCTATGCCGGCAAACTCCCTCGCCTTCACTGCCCGAAGCACCATCTCAGCATCGATCTCTTGCCGGTGGCCTGCCTTTCAAGAGACAGTATTCGTTTGGCATGCTGCTGATCAGGCGGCGTTGAAGTTGAAGTTCACAACCCGCAAATGATGCTTCAAATTGCCGATTGGCATTTTTGAACTGCGGATGGCGACACATGACTGAGGGCTCCTTTCCCCGCGGCCAGGGGGATATCCAAGCCGCGGTCGTGGCCCTCGTCGCACGCTTGGCGCCTGTCGTGCCCGTACCGCGCCAGCCGGATCTCGCGCGCAAGATCGCCGAAGTGATCGCTAGCAGGCCGAGCACGATGGGCGATGACATGTTCCTTCGCCAGAGCATCATTCGCGGTGGCGTCGCCACGCCCGATCACGTGATCGATGGATTGGCGGCATGGGTCACGGTTCTCCTCGATCTCGACAACCTGCAACGCGACCGGTCGAGAGCCCTGGACCTGGCAGCCCAGCTTCCGGACGAAGCCCTCGATCGTCTCGTTCGCGCCCGCTCGAAGTCGCGCAACGGCTGTATTCTCGCGGTGCCCCACATAGGGAGCATCGAGCTGTTCGGAGCGCATCTCAAGGACCGTGGCGTGGATCTCGGCTTCGTCTACACGATCGGAAGACGCCCAACGCCGGTCGAGCAGTGGATCTACCGCGGTCGCAGGGCGACGCTGGCGACTCCGATCGCGTTCGGACGAAGAAACACCGGCGCCGAAATAACGAAGGTTCTCGCAAGCAACGGCGTCGTCATCATGGTGGTCGATGTCTACCCGAGCGACAGATACAAGGGGATCCACGTCAAGACCTTCGACAACGAGTTCAACTATCCGCCCGGACCGGCACGATACGCCCGGTCCGGAACGCTGGTCCTGCCCGGTTTCGCCTCGCGCCGGCAGGCGGACGGGTTCTCGATGAACATCATCGAGCCGATCGCCTACCCTGAGTCGCTTCCGATGCGGAGCGCTGCGCGCGATTTCACGCAAAGCCTCGCCACTCATATTGGCGGGTTCTTGGCCGACCAGCCGTCCGCCTACTGGCTTTGGCATCCGATTCCGAATGATCCGTTCCGTGCGGTCGCCCAACGCCAGCGGCCGGACTTGCTGCCATTGGCGAGCGCGACGCCCGCCGACGACGAAGCCGTTGCCGTAGCGGTGGAAGCGGCCAACTCGGCCTGGACGGCGTCCGGCATCGCATGAGTCGACCGCTCATCGTGATCTACGCCATCGGCGCGCTCGATGGGATGGGCATTGCGCTGATCTTCCCGATGCTGCCGGGCCTGGTCCGCTCTTTGAGCGACCCGCAAGGGGTATCAGAAGTGTTTGGGGCGATGCTCGCGCTGTATGCGTTCATGCAGTTTGTCTTCGCGCCGGTGCTCGGTGCCCTGTCCGATCGCTACGGACGGCGGCGGATACTGCTTTTCTCGCTTGCCGGCTCGACTATCGACTACTTGATCATGGCGTTTACGCCTTACCTGTGGCTGCTGTTCGTCGGCCGCGCCATCGCGGGACTGACGGCGGCGAACATGGCCGTTGCCGCCGCCTACATCGCCGACATCACGCCCGAGGCCGAGCGCGCGCGCCGCTTTGGTATGTTCACCGCGTGTTTCAGCATCGGATTCGTCGCGGGGCCGGTGATCGGCGGGGCGCTGAGCGATATCTCGCTGTTCGCGCCCTTCCTCGGCGCTGCCGCGTTGAACTTCATCAACCTGTCGGTCGCGCTGTTCATCCTGCCCGAATCGCTCACCGCCAAGAGCAAGCCGATCGATTGGCGGACGCTCAACCCGTTGATGCCGCTGCGCTGGGCGCTCACGTTCCGTCCGCTCGTCCCGCTGCTCGCTCTCTTTCTGCTGATCAGCCTCGTCAGCCAGACCTACGGCACCCTGTGGGTGCTCTTCGTCGAAGATCGCTTCGCCTGGAACGCCGCTGAGATCGGCCTTTCGCTAACTTTGTATGGTGCGCTGGTCGCCCTCGCGCAGGCTTGCGCCACGGGTCCGCTCACGCGCCGACTTGGCGAGCGCGGCGCACTGCTCGTCGGCATCGCGTGCGACGCCAGCGGCCTCTTCGTCCTCGCATTCGCTCAAGCAAGCTGGATGGCGTTCGCCGCAATTCCCCTGATCGCACTCGGTGGCGTCGGTCAGCCCGCGCTCCGGTCGCTGCAGTCGAGTGCTGTCGATCGCGAGCATCAGGGCGAGTTGCAGGGCGTCGTCGCGAGCTTCGTCAGTCTGGCCGCGTTCTTCGGCCCACTCATCTTCGGCGGGATCTACGCGCTGTCGCAGCCGGAATGGTCAGGCCTGGCGTGGATCGCTGGCGCGGCGATTTGCGCTTTGGCCGTGCCTGTCGCGCTTACGATCCCAAGGAGCGCCGGCCGCCGATCATGAGGGAGAGGCGATGGCTCGGCAGCCATCTCGTGGGGCGTCCGCTAACTCCATCAGTATCGACGCCGAGGTTTTCCGGCGCGCGGTGAACCACGACGCCGCCGTTACGGCCGATCAGGCTGTGGTGGCTCTCAATGTCCGACGGCCTACGAGGCAGAGTGCCTGAGTCGCACGTCTCGCCGCGACGGCTCGAAAGAACTTGGGTAAATGGCGCGCCCGAAGAGATTCGAACTCCTAACCTTCTGATCCGTAGTCAGATGCTCTATCCAGTTGAGCTACGGGCGCGCAGTCTGCTTGCCGGGAACAGGCCCCGGCGAAGAGGGGCGCACCCTAATGAAACTGGTCCGCCGTTGCAAGCGACTCTGCATCTTGCGCAGGCGGCCCCGGCGAGAGGGCCCGCGAGGGCCGCAAACCCTTCTGCCATCGAGAGAATCCCCCTTTCCAGCCGGCCCGGCAGCGGGCTCCCCGGCCTGCGGCGTTTCGCGTAGACTTGCCGCATGGTCCGCCGCCTCGCCTCAATCGGCCTCATCGTCGGCCTGATCCTTTGCCTGGTGCTGTCGGCCGCCGCGCAGGTGTCGCCGGGCGAGATGCCACCTGCCGAGGTGTTGCCGGCCGATCGGGCGGCAATCCGCGAGACAATCCAGGCCCAGCTCGACGCCTTCCGACGCGACGACGGCGAGACGGCCTTCGGCTTCGCCTCCCCCACCATCCAGAGCCTGTTCGGCACGCCAGAGCTCTTCATGCAGATGGTGCGGCAGGGCTACCGGCCGGTCTATCGGCCGCAGGTCTTCGAGTTCCGCGAGCTCGTCACTTTGCACGGCCTCGTCACGCAGAAAGTGCATGTCGTGGGACCGGACGGCCGCCCGGCGACTGCGTATTATCCCATGTCGCAAGGGCCCGACGGGCGCTGGCGCATCGAAGGCTGCTACCTGCAGGCACCGGACGAACATCAGGCCTGATCCATTGTGACCCGCGTTTCGCCCAAGGTGCTGGGCCTGCTCAGCGCCCTCACCCTCGTCTGGGGTACCAACTGGCCGCTGTTCCGGATCGCCCTGGAAGAATTGCCGGTCCTCACCTTCCGCACCATCGTGCTCGCCTCGGCGGTGACCGTGCTGACGGTGATCCTGCTGGTCCGCCGCGAGAGCTTCGCCGTTCCCAAGGGCAAGTGGCTGCCGCTGATCGTGGCGTCGGCGATGAACATCCTCGTTTGGAACATCGCGACTTCGTTCGCCGTGCTCTACATCCCCTCGGGGCATGCCTCGGTGCTGGCCTACACCATGCCGCTCTGGGTGGCGCTGATGGGCTTCGTCGTATTCCGCCAGAAGCTCACCGGCCGGCTGCTGGCGGCGATCCTGATCGGCGCCGCCGCGGTGGTCGCGCTGATGGCGCCCAACTTCAAGAGCTACGCCCAGGCTCCGCTCGGTCTCTTCTGGGGCCTGTTTGCCGGATTCTGTTGGGCGATCGGCACGTTCGTCGTCAAGCGTACCAGTTGGCCCGGCATGGGCCTGTCGCTCACCTTCTGGCAGGTCCTGCTGACCTTCCCGCCGATCGCCATCGGCGCGCTGCTGATCGACGGCCTGCCGACGCATTGGCCGTCGGCCAAGGTGCTGGCCGCCACGATCTATACCGGGTCGATTCCGATGGCGCTCGGTACCGCCACCTGGTTCGCTCTGGTGAAGCTCCTGCCGGCACAGGTCGCCGCCCTTTCCTCCATTGCCATTCCCATCGTGGCGATCGTGAGCGGCATCCTGCTGCTGCACGAACCGCTTTCCGCGCTGCAGGCCGCAGCCATCGCCTCGACCGTGATTTCGCTCTGGCTCGCGCTCGTGCCGGGCCGACAGGCCTGAGCGTCGGCGATCTCGGGGCTGGTTGTCTCGCGCCCGAGAATTCTTACATTGTCGAGGGGCTTGGAGGCCCAGACGAATGAATCGTGGAAATTCCAGGGACTGGATGTGGTCGGAAGCGCTGCAGATGCTGGCGCAGGCCGAGCGGCTGCAGCGCGAGGTGTTCCGCCCGCAGGGTGCGGCATCACTGCGCGTGCCGACTTGGGAGCCGCCGGTCGACGTCCTCGAAACCGACCGTGAAGTGCTCATTCTCGCCGCCCTGCCGGGCGTCGATGTCGATCAGGTGGAAGCCGTCATCCAGGACGGCGCTCTTATCATTGCCGGAGAACGCACCTTGCCGGATGCCCTGAGGACCGCCGTCATCCATCGGCTGGAGCTGCCGCAGGGCCGCTTCGAGCGGCGCATCGACCTGCCGGCCGGCGTCTATGGCGACGTGCAGCGCTTCGCCATCAACGGCTGCCTGGTGATCACGCTCGCCAAGTCCAACGCCATCGTGGTGCGGCCATGAGCCCGCAGGACACCAACCCCGCCACTGGCCCGACCGCGCCCAAGCCGTCGGCCATCCCGCTGCCGGCCGACGCCATGATCGTGGTGCCGGTGCGCGATCTCGTGCTGTTCCCCGAGCTCGTCTTCCCAGTGAGCGTGGCGCGGCCTTCGTCGATCGCCGCCATCCAGCAGGCGGTGCGCGAACAGCGCCAGATCGTGCTGGTGCTGCAGCGCGACGCCGCCAAGGAAGATCTCACCCCGGCCGACCTCCATGAGGTCGGCACGGTGGCCAACATCCTGCGCTATGTGACCACGCCCGACGGCAATCATCACATCGTCTGCCAGGGCGCGCAGCGTTTCCGTCTCACCGACTTCGTCGACGGCCATCCCTTCCTGATGGCGCGCGGCCTGCACCTTGTCGAACCCACGACCGCCGGTCCGGAAGTCGAGGCGCGCTTCCTCGTCCTGAAGCAGCAGCTGCACGAAGTGCTCGACCTTCTGCCGCAGGTCCCGCAGGAGCTGCGCCAGACGGTCGACGCCACCACCTCTCCCGGCACTTTAGCCGACCTCGCCGCCTCCTATCTCGATTCCAAGGCGGCGGAGAAGCAGGAAGTGCTGGAAGCGGTCGAGCTCGTGCCGCGCCTCGACCGGGTGACCCAGCTTCTCGCCAAGCGCCTCGAAGTCATGCGCATCTCGAGCGAGATCGGCCGCCAGACCAAGAGTTCGCTCGATGCCCGTCAGCGCGAGATCGTGCTGCGCGAGCAGATGGCCGCCATCCAGCGCGAGCTGGGCGAGGACGATCAGGGCAAGCAGGCGATCGCCGACCTCGACAAGGCGATCACCAACGCCAAGATGGCACCCGAGGCGGAGACAGCCGCGCGCAAGGAACTGCGCCGCCTGCAGCGCACGCCCGAGGCGTCGGCCGAATACGGCATGATCCGCACCTACCTCGAGACCCTGGTCGAGCTGCCCTGGGCCCTGCCCGAGACGCAGCCGATCGACATCGCCGAAGCGCGGCGCGTGCTCGATCACGACCATTACGGGCTCGAGAAGATCAAGAAGCGGATCCTGGAGTATCTCGCGGTGCGCAAGCTGGCGCCCGAAGGCAAGGCGCCGATCCTGTGCTTCGTCGGCCCACCCGGCGTCGGCAAGACCTCGCTCGGCCAATCGATCGCCCGCGCCATGGGCCGCAAGTTCTCGCGGGTCAGCCTGGGCGGCGTGCACGACGAGGCCGAGATCCGCGGCCATCGCCGCACCTATATCGGCGCCCTGCCCGGCACCATCATCCAGGCCGTGCGCAAGGCCGGCTCGCGCGACTGCGTGCTGATGCTCGACGAGATCGACAAGATGGGCAACGGCGTGCACGGCGATCCGTCGGCGGCGATGCTGGAAGTGCTCGATCCTGAGCAGAACGGCACGTTCCGCGACAATTATCTCGACGTGCCCTTCGATCTCAGCCGCGTCGTCTTCATCGCGACCGCCAACATGCTGGAG
>MKRV01000298.1 GCA_001897995.1 Alphaproteobacteria bacterium 65-37
CGCGCAACGACCACGACGGGAGATCGAAATGTCACTCTACGAACTGAGAACCTACACGCTTTACGTCGGCAAGATGACCGAAGCCGTGAAGCTCTACCAGGAGTTTGGCTTCCCGGCCCTCGACAAGGGCGGTCACGCGAAGAATCTCGTCGGCTACTTCCAGGGCGATACGGGAACGATCAACCAGCTCGTCCACCTTTGGAAATTCAACGACGATGCCCATCGCCGCAGCCACTGGGCAGCCGTCTTCTCCGATCCCGCTTTCATGGACGGCTTCGCCGTCAAATTTCGCCCCCTGGTGATGAGCCAGGAGGTGAAGCTGCTGAACGCGGCTCCCTGGGGCCCCCATCCTTAGGCCTTAGTGACCGGTCGACGGCATTCAGTGAGCCAATTCTTCGCAGGCCGCGGGACACGATGTTCTCGCGCGAGCCTGCGGCAGCGGATAGGTTGTCCGCGGGTGTTTGACAGGAAATGATCTTCAATCTGACTTTGGTGCACGTGCTGCTCGCATTGGGGGCCGGCAGTTGCGTGTACTTCGCTCTACGTGAGATCCGTCGCCGATACGTATCGATCTGGCGCCTGTTCGTGCCGGCAGCGTTGGCAAGCCTGGTCGCAGCCTGCTTGTTCCTGCTCCAGGTCATCGCTCACCGTCCTCCCTGGGCGTTCGAAACGGCACTGCTCGTCGGCCTGGCCGTCGGCGCCCTGCGCGGCTTCACGACGACGGTTCAAGTCGATCTCTACATGTCGCTTCTGCAGGATCGATCGCCGGCGAAGCGCGTCCTGCTCTGGGTTCCCATTGCCCTCGCAATAGCCGTTGCCGTCGAAATCGTCGGTGCAGTCGTGGCACCTGCCCTCGACAATCTTAGGCTCGGCGCCGCGGTTGCCGCTGTCGCCTGCGCCGGCCTGCTGATCGGCCGGGCCGCCGTCATGTCGGTGCGCATCACGATGGCAACGCTGAATCCAGGCCCGAGCCACCGCAAGCGGCCTTCCTAGAGATTCAGCCCTCGATGCCGGTTCGCGCGCGTCCCAGGACGGGATGGGCTGGCGACGGGGCCGCCTGCGCTCCGCACCGGCGTATGTAGCGCTCGGTCAGGATAGGCCCCACGACCGACGTCACGATAACCAGCACAAGGACCGTGTTCAGCATCGGCTGATCGAGCAGCCGTTCACCCGCCTTGTTCATTGCCTGGTAGCCGACCAGCGCTGCTGCCAGGGTCGCGGCGACTTGCGGCATGGTCAGTGAGCCCATGAGGCCACGTTCGGCTGCCGGATATTTCCAGGCATGGCCCACGGCCTGCGCAGCCAGCCACTTGGAGCCGATCAACCCTAACACGATTGCCGCGACCATCCCGGGGGTCGACACCACCGTTTCCACGAAGAGCTTCATGTCGACGAGAAAGCCGGTGACCACGAAGAATGCCGGCACGAAGAACTGATTGCCGATGAACTCGATCTTCTCCTTGGCCGAGGTGCCGCGCACCGCCTCGTTGACGGCAAGGCCGGCCAGGAAAGCGCCCAGGATCCCCTCCAGATTGAGCAGTTCGGCCAGGCATGAGCCGAAAGCCACGATCATCAGCATCAGGGTGAACGACGCGCCTTCGCTGCGTCCGGCCTTGTCGAACACCCAGCGGCCAACCCGTCCCAATATCCCCACCATGACAAAGATGAAGAAAGCGAGTTCCGCCAACTGCCGCAGAAGCGACATCCATTCGAAGCCCGTGCGGTGCGTTGTGACGCAGAGCGCCAGCACCAGGAGCGACGCCATGTCGGTCAGGATCGTGGCGCCGACGGTGACATTGACCGATGGCAGCTTGCCGAGCCCGGCCGCCGCCACCATCGGATAGGCAATCAACGTGTGCGACGCCAGCAGGGAGCCGATCAGGATGGCCGATACGGTCCCGTAGCCGAATGCCAGGCCGACCGCGGTGCCGGCCAGCATCGGCAGGCTGAAAGTGACCACTCCGAAAAGAAATGCCCGAGTGCGGTTCTCGCGGAACAGTCGGAGATCGACCTCGAGCCCCACGAAGAACATCAGTAGGAGCTTGCCGAGTTCGGCGAAGAAGTTAGCGACCTCACCGCGCTCCGGCAGCACGCTGACACCATGCGGCCCCAGAACGACGCCGACCAGGATATAGCCGACGACGAGCGGAATACGCAGGCGCGCCGTAAGATGCGGCACCAGCAGCATGAGAAACAGGGCAATGCCGAACCGCGCCATGAGGGGCAGTTTCACGGTGGCGAGATCGAATTCCATGGATGCCCGGGCCGACTAGTCGTTCCAACCTAGCTTACACGACGTGATGACAACCGCTGCGCTCTAGGATGTCACCGGATTGAGGGGCGGCAACACGGTCGTCCGGCCGCGGGGTGCCGTCTTCCCTCGCAAGGCGTCGACCTGCTCGGCGAAGGCTTCGGCTTGGACGGACGACCAGGGTGCACCGCCGAAAAGGGCCGGTTCGATCTGCTCGGCGAGCCCCGAAACGTCGGTGGTCCGTGGCAGGCGCGATCTCCATAGGGCAAAAGCGCGAAAGATTGGATCGGGATCTCCCTGCCGGCAGGTCGCCATCAGATCCTGGAAAGCCTTCTCCTCCGAGCCCAACCACCGCGCCCTGCGGACATTTCGCCACCGCAGGACGCGCGGACCTGCCCATAGGGCCAATGCAACGACACCCAGGGCCGTCGCTGCAACGTAGATCCATCGTTCGACCCGGTCGCGGGCATTTTCAGTCGTGGGCGCTGCCGCGACCGTCAAGGCAATCCCGTCCCCCGTCGCGCGCCGCAGGCGCCCCGCGGACAGATCCCACCAGGGCTGCACCACATCCGGGATCGCGAAGGCTCCACCTGTCTCGAACACATAGGTCACCTTGTCCGTCCGCCGGCCGGTGAGCGACCCTCGATCGACCCGGTCGTCGCTCTGGGGAGGGTCGACATAGACGCGAACACCCGACGGCGCGGCATAGGCAAGATCGAGCATCGCCATGCCCGGCACGTCGCCAGCCTCGCGGATAACTGTCCGTACGATGGCGTCACCTGCCTTGAATGGGCCCGACGGGCTCGGCGTCCATTGCTCCTTGAGTGTTAGCGAAGTGGTCGCGATGACGGGTTGCGACGGGTCCACGCCAGGCGGCACGGCGACTTCCAGTGAGATGGCCTCTCCCTCGACACGTCCAACTGGCTCGCCTGCCGTGTCCAGCAGCGTGGCGGTCGGTGCGGCGATAACAAACTGGCCCCCGCGCCGGGCGTAGAAGGCAAACTCGAAGCGCTGACCGACATAGCTCTTGCCGTCGACCCTGTCGCTGATCGTCGTCGCCTGGGTTTCGTAGCGGACGATCTGGGCTCCCGGCACGTCCGGGATCGAAACCCGCGGTGGACGCGGCATTTGATCGGGAAACAAGACGTCGACGAAGACGCTTACGCGCTGACCGAGGACGGCCCCCTGCTGTGGCTTGATCGAGGACCGCACGATCACGCCAGCCGTCTGGGCCGCAGCCGGCCAGGCCAGCAACAAGGCGATCAAGAGTGCCAGGGCTCTCACGGCGAGGCACTTTCGAGCTGAGCTGCGAACCGCGCCTTGAGAAAGTCGGCAGGTCGGTTCTGCAACCGTTTGAGCCAGACGGCCCTCGCCGCCGCGTCGCTCATCACGGCGCCGGTCGTCTGGGTTTCCTGCCCTTCCTGATTTTTCTTGTCCTTGTCATAGACGATCTCGTCGGCGCCCTCGCGCTGGTCGCCCGCATCGGCGCCTTTCTGCCGTATTCTTTCGCCGCGGAGCTTCGCCAGGTTGCGATTTGCTTCGGCCGCCGCCCAGCCCGGTCGCAAGACCAGCGCGCGGTCGTAGCGTGCGACGGCATCGTCGTATTTGCCCAGCATCACCAGGGCATTGCCCTGGTCGTAAGCCGCCTCCGCCGTATCCATGCCACCGAAGAGCTGCGCCGCTTCCTTGAAGTCTCCAGCGTGAAAACGCGCGACGCCGGCCCACATCGGATCGGCAAAAGCCGCCGCGGCGTCGTGATAGCGGCCCTCCGCCATCAAGTGCCGCCCTCGCTGGTCGGGAGTCTCCCAGAGACCGTTCCAGCCCACTTGCCAGCCCACGATGGCCAAGGCCGCCGCAACCAGTCCCGTCACGCCGAGGAGAGCAATCCTGGATCGCGTCATGAGGCAATCACCCAGCCGCGCCGGAACCAGAACAGGATCAGCAGCGCGATGACGGGACTTAGCCACCATCCCGTCTCCTGCCAACGGACCGCGTCGCCAGCCGCCACGGGGGCGCCAGGGGCGTCCGCCAGGCGACGAGCGATCGTCGCGACATCCTCGCCATCCACCGTGGCCACGACTTCACGTGCATCGAGCGCCGATACGGCCGCGGCGAGGTTGGCGTCCGCGGCGACGACCTGTGGCGGGGCAACGGCGAACAGGATCACCGGCGGGCCGCCGGCAAGCGCCTTCAGGGCCGTCGCCTGCCCCGGCGCCACGGTGTCGGCGACGACCAGGATCGATCCCCCCTGGCTACCGTCGCGCAGCACCTCGGCCGCACGCTTCACCGCCTGGGCGAGTTGGTCGCCTTCGCGAGGCATGATCGACGGCGACAGAGCGCCAGCCATGCCAAGAACCACATCCCGATCCGGTGTGGGGGGCAGCACGAGGTGCGCGGTGCCGCTGTAGGCGATCAACCCTGCCGGCATGCCATCGCGCAGGCGCAGCAGATCGGCCAGTTTCTGCCGTGCACGATCGAGCCGCGTCGGCGCCAGGTCGGTCGTGGTCATGGTGGGAGCCACCTTGAGAACGATCATCGCCGGTGCGGCCTGTTCGGCGAACGGTGACTTTTCGCGCTGCCAGGTCGGTCCGGCGACAGCCAGGATCGCCAGGAAAGCGCCTGCCAGCGCCAAGTGGTGCGGCTGGAGAAGTCGGCGAGACCGATCGCCGACAACGAGGTGCTTCAGGAGCTCGGGATCGATCACCCGCCGCCACCGACGTGTCGTGTCGCTCGCCTGCTGGCTCGCCCACCACACCCCCAGCGCCGGGAGAGTCAGCAGTAGCGCCCACGGCCGCAGGAAATGAAAATTCTCGAGGAAGGCGGTCACGACGCCACCTCCCTTCGACGATCCAACCGCGGCCACGACACGACCATCAGAAACTGAGCGCCGGTGGCCAGGACGATCAGGGCAAGCAGTGGCAGCCAGTAGAGCTCGCGGCGTGGCTGGTAGGTCACCGTATCGACCTTGCGTGTCTCGATCTGGTCGAGCCGCGTATAGATGCCAGCCAGCGCCTCGCGGTCGAGGGCCCGATAGAAACCGCCGCCGGTCGTGACGGCGACGTCCTTGAGGGCGGCCTCGTCGAGCTTCTCTTCGCCGGCTGCCGCCGGATCGCCGATCGCGACGGTGTGGATCACGATGCCCTTGTCGCGCGCGATGCGCGCGGCTTCAGCCGGCGGCACGTTGCTTGCCGTGTCGTTGCCGTCGGTCAAGGCGATCATCGTCTTCGCCGGTGCCGTCGTCCGGGCAAACAGATTGATCCCCAGCCCGATCGCGTCACCCAGCACGGTGCGCGGCCCGGCCATGCCGACCTGCATTTCCTGCAAGAGCGTGCGCGCGAGCTTCAGGTCCGTCGTGAACGGCACCAGCGTGAAGGCGGCGTTGCCGAAGACGACGACGCCCACTCGATCACCCGTCCGCTTTGCCAGGAAGTCGTCGAGCACCTGCTTCGCCGCGGTCAGGCGGTCGACTTTGGCCCCGGACGTATCGGTGAAATCCTTGGTGTCCATCGACCCCGAGAGATCGACCAGCAGCAGCAGATCACGGGCCGGCTTTTCCTTGTGCAGCGGCGGTTCCAGCCATTGCGGCCGCATCAGCGCGGCAAGGGCCAGCCCCCAGCACAGGGCCAGGGTGACCGTCCGCCAGAAGCCACGCTGCCGCGTCACCACGCCGTCGCTCGGCCGCAAGCCGCTTGCCGCCGTCAACGCGGCGAAGAACGGCACCTGCACGGCCCTCCGGCTTTCCTCGCGCACCGGCAGAAGCCACCAGACCAACAGTGGCAAAGGCAGCAGAAGGGCAAGCCAGGGGAAAGCGAAGGTCAGCATCGGTGCCGCCTGATCCAGCTCTTTGCCGCCGCGAGGACACCCGGCACGTCCCCTCCGCCGCCAAATGTCAGCGCTTCGAGATCGCGGCCGGCGCCAAGGGTGAACGCATCCATCCGCGCTGAACGGTCGAGGAATGCGCGCCATTCCTCGCCGGTCAGCGACGCCACCTCGGCGCGTGGCCAAGCAACCAGAGCGGCACGCTTCAGCACGGCGGAGATGTCGTGTGCTTCGACATGATCGAGTTCGAGGAGCGCCTGCCGGCGATAGGCATTGCGGCGGTGGCGATCCACAACGACGGCAACCAGGATTGCTCCGGCAGCGACGCAGCCAACCGCGAGGATCCACCATCCCGGTGCCGGCGGCCATAGCGGCACTTCGGGCGGCACGACGATGTCCTTCAGGTTGGAAAGGTCGGCCGGATCGCTCATGGACGCTCGCTCATGGAAGCCTGCTCAAGCCGCTCGATGGCGCGCCAGGCGTCGCCCGAGTTGCTCGCGCAGTTGCTCGAGGACGTCGCGGTCGGTCATGACCGCCAACACCGGAATGGCGCGCTGCAGCGAAAAACGTGCGGCGTTCGCACGACGTTCGGCATACCCCGCCGCAAAGCCGCGCCGCAGGTCACGCGCCGAAAGATCGACTTCGATCTGCTGCCGCCCATCCGCCAGGACGGCTCGACCGATATCCGGCAGCTCCGCCTCCAGCGGGTCGGAGACGAACACGGACAGGACGTCGTTGTGGGCCGTGAGGCGTGTCACCTGTTTCACGGTCTCGTCGTCGGCGCCCGCGGTGTCGGAAATCAGGCAGACCAGCCAGTCGTGAGAGGCAAGGCGGGTGGCGCGCCGCAACGCGTCATTGAGCAGAGACGGGTCGGAAATGGCCTCGCTGCCCGCTGAAAGCAATCCGTTGTGACGGACAATCTCGGGCAGAATGCGCCGCACGCCGGCGTCGCGTGACTCCGGTCTGATCTCGGTCACGCCGCCCGCTTCCGAGAACACGATGGCACCCACCCGGTCGCCCAGCGAGGCGACACGAAACGCCGAGAGCGCCGCGGCTTCGGCCGCGACCACCGACTTCATTGCTCGTCGACTGCCGAAGAACATCGATCGTCGTTGGTCGACCAGCAGTAGGACGTTGCGATCGCGCTCCTCGGTATAGACACGAACATGCGGCGTCCCGAGCCTGGCGGTCGCCGTCCAGTCGATGGCGCGCGTATCGTCGCCTTCCACGTAGTGGCGTAGTTCCTCGAAATCGAGGCCGCGGCCCCGCAGCCGGGAGGCATGCCGGCCAGTCAGCAGGCTGTGCACCGGCTGGCGCGGCAGGAAGCTGAAGCCCTTGGCGCGATGGCGCAGGTGCAGCAGCTCATCGAGGGTCACGTAGGCTCGAGCCTGGCTCAATCCACCCTCCTCGGCGTCAGGCGGCGACCGCCACCTGTTTCAGAAGCTCGTCGATTACCGCATCCTTGCCCACGCCTTCCGCCGTGGCTTCGTATGAAAGGGCCAGGCGATGCCTCAGGCAGTCATGTGCGACCGAGCGGACATCTTCGGGCAGAACGTGATCGCGGCCGCGCAGCCAGGCATGGACCCGCGAACTGCGATCCAGCGCCAGCGAGCCGCGCGGACTGGCGCCGATCGTAATCCAATCCTTGAGCTTGTCGCCGAACTCCGAGGGACGCCGGGTCGCAGCGATCAGCGCAACGATATAGGTTTCGACCGCCTCGACGCTCTTCACGCCGTCGATTTCGCCACGGGCGGCAAAGATCGCCTGCTGCGGCACCGGTTCGACGGCTGCCGTCTGCGCGCCCTGCGCCTGCTCCGCCCGCACCAGCTGCAAGACCTTGGCTTCGTCGGCGTCGCTCGGATAGTCGATGCGGATATGCATCAGGAAGCGGTCCATCTGTGCTTCTGGCAGGGGATACGTTCCCTCCTGCTCGATCGGATTCTGCGTCGCCAGTACCATGAACAGGTCGGGCAGCTTGTAGCGTTTGCCCGAAACCGTGACCTGGCGCTCTTCCATCGCCTCCAGCAAGGCGGACTGGACCTTGGCCGGGGCCCGGTTGATCTCGTCGGCCAGGACCAGATTGCCGAATACCGGCCCCTGGCGGAACTGGAAGGTGCCGGCGCCCGCTCCCTGACTGAGATAGATCTCGCCGCCGGTCACATCGGAGGGCAGAAGGTCCGGCGTGAACTGGATTCGACTGAACTCAGACTCCAGCGCCTTCGACAGGCTCTTGATCGCGCGCGTCTTGGCGAGACCGGGCAATCCCTCGATCAGGACATTGCCGTTGGCCAGCAAGGCGATCAGCAGCCGTTCGACCACCCGCTCCTGGCCGATCACCGAGGCATTCATGCGTCGCCGGATCTCGGCGATCTGATCGCGGGCGTTCATCGTGAACAGGTCCCCTTGTAGTAGGCATCGGCGTCGCAGGCCTTGCCACCCGGCAGCGAGCACACGCCCTTCTCGACCGCGGCCGTCGGCGCCGACGAGACCGCGTAGCGGCCACCCGTGATGGCGCAGTATCGGCCGGCTGCCGTGGCATAGCCGGTGACGCGCAGGCCACCCTTGGGACACTCGTCACGAAACAATGCCCACTCCTCGCACTGGTAATTGTCGACGAACACGCAGACACCATACTGCCCGCCGTCGGGACGCTTCTCCATCTTGAGCGTCCCACCCTGCTTGATACAGTTCACCGAAGCCGGGTTGGCCAACTGTGGCGAGGACGGCGTCTGGGCCACAGCGCTGACGACGACGCCCGACAACAGAACACCGAGAACAACCGCACGCCGCACGGCTCCACTCCTACTTCGGCACCGCGTCCAACGATTTCTGCATCTTCTCGACGATCTGGTCGATGGAGAAGCTCGCGGCCCGCTGGCTTGGCGGATACTCCTTGAAGGTCGCCAGGAACTTGCCCACGACTTCCTGCGCGGCAAAGATGACGTAGGGCTGCGAGACGAACCAGTCGTAGTAGGTGTTCGAAGTGATGTCCGCCCGCTCATACGGGTCGGCCCGGAGATCGAACAGCTTCGGCAAGCGGAGCTTGGTGAAGGGTTCCGCCCATACCCGCATCGTGCCCGGCGCGCGTTGCTCCTCGAAAACGATCTTCCAGTTCTCGTAGCGCAGGCCGACGAGATCACTGTCGTCATTGAAATAGACGAACTCCTTGCGTGCGCTGGCGGGCTGCTTGCCGGTCAGATAGGGCACCTGGTTATAGCCGTCGAGATGGACCTTGTGAGTCTTGCCGCCCGACTGATAGCCCTTCAGGAGCTTCTCCTTGATGTCGGGCTCACCGGCCGCAGCGACCAGAGTCGGGAACCAGTCCAGGCCGCTCACGATCCCGTTGAAGACGGTGCCGGCTTGGACCTGGCCCGGCCAGCGGATGAAGCAGGGCACGCGATAGGCCCCTTCCCAGTTGGTGTTCTTTTCACTGCGGAAAGGAGTCGTGGCGCCGTCCGGCCACGAGTTGGCATGCGGCCCATTGTCGGTCGTGTAGATCACCAGCGTGTCGTTGGCGATGCCGAGATCGTCGAGCTTCTTGAGGATCTGTCCGACATGGCCGTCATGCTCGATCATGCCGTCGGCATACTCGGTAAGCGCCGTGAGGCCGGGCGGGCTGCGGCGATCCTCCTTCACATGCGTGCGGAAATGCATGCGGGTCGAGTTGAACCAGCAGAAGAACGGCTTGTTGGCCTTGACCTGCCGATCCATGAAATCGATGGCAGCGGCCGACGTCTCGTCGTCGATCGTCTCCATCCGCTTCTTGGTGAGCGGGCCGGTGTCCTGGATGCGCCCGTCGGCATAGGAACGGATGACGCCGCGCGGGCCGTACTTCTTGCGGAACTCGGGATCGCGCGGATAGGTCCGCTGCTCCGGCTCTTCCTCGGCGTTCAGGTGGTAGAGATTGCCGAAGAACTCGTCGAAGCCGTGATTGGTCGGCAGATACTCATCGCGATCGCCCAGGTGATTCTTGCCGAACTGGCCGGTCGCATAGCCCATCGGCTTCAGGATCTCGGCGATCGTGACATCGCGTGCCTGCAGGCCGACGGTGGAACCCGGCACACCGACCTTGCTGAGGCCAGTCCGCAAGGTGCACTGCCCCGTGATGAAGGTCGACCGTCCCGCCGTGCAGCTCTGCTCGGCATAGTAGTCGGTGAACATGGCACCTTCACGGGCCAGCCGATCGATGTTCGGTGTCTTGTAGCCCATCAGGCCGAATGTGTAGGCGCTGATGTTGGACTGCCCGACATCGTCGCCGAAGATGACGAGGATGTTCAGCTTGCGGCCGCCTGCCGGTGGCGTCTGCGCCTGGGCAATCTCGGTTGTCGGCCCCAAGCCGACGACGCTCAGCACTGAGAGCGCCGACCCTCCCAGCAGCAGGCTGCGACGCTTCGAATCACCGGTAGGATCGTTGCTCATCGTATGCTCCCTAATTCGCTGTCATCGATGTATTGATTTTCTTCATCCCGTGATAGGGCCACGATCGCCCGGCGTCGCCTCCGGTTGCTGTTGCCGAGCTTGTGCAATCTGCGAAGCGGCCCCGCCCTCCATCATCGCCAGCACCTGCAGGGCCGAGCCACCGAGCAGGAAGTTGCGGCGCCGATTGTCGATCTCACTTCTGTTTCGATCACCGCCATGATGCCCGCCTCGATGTTCATTGGAATTGATGAAACCTAGCGCCTGATCACTTCGACAGTAAGCCTCGGACTTCGCATATGTCGGAGCGCGGCCCACGGGAGTGGCCCTGGTCCGACAATAACGCCGACGCCTGGCATACAATTGCTCGTTTCACGACAATGCACGAATTCAATTGCGCTCTGGACGCCAATATAACCTTCGCTCTAGGCTAGCCGAACAGCTGCCTTCACGCGGGGGAACGGACATGGATCGGCGCGGCGTGCTGCTGGGAGCTTTTGCAATTTCAGCCCTTGGATCGCTTTGGTCCGCCGCGGCCCTTGCGCAAACCCCTCCGCCGTCGACCCCGCCCCAAGACGAAAAGAAGACGCTGAAGCCGGAGGAGCTCGATCAGATTCTGGCACCGATCGCACTCTACCCCGATTCCCTGTTGTCGCAGATCCTGATGGCCACGGGCTATCCGTTGGAGATCGTCGAGGCGGCACGCTGGTCCAAAGCCAATCCTACTTTGAAAGGCGACGCGGCTGTCGCGGCCGTCAAGGACAAGAGTTGGGATGTCAGCGTCAAGTCGCTTGTGGCCTTCCCGTCCGTGCTGACCCAGCTCAGCGACCATCTCGAATGGACGCAGAAGCTCGGCGACGCGATGATCTCCCAGCAACAGGATGTCGCCGATTCGATCCAGCGGCTGCGTGCCAAGGCGGCGGATGCCGGCAACCTCAAGAGCGGCCAGCAGCAGACGGTGACGACCCAGGGGTCGGGCGCCGACCGCACGATCGTCATCGAGCCGGCCAATCCCGAAGTGATCTATGTTCCCTCCTACAATCCGACGTGGGCCTATGGTAGCTGGCCTTATTCTGCTTACCCGCCGGTCTACTATCCACCGCCGCCGGGCTACGGCTACGGCGCGGCGCTGGCCACCGGCCTGCTGTGGGGCGTGGGAATCGCAGCGGCCGGCGCCATGTTCTCGAGCTGGAATTGGGGGCGCGGCAACGCCTACGTGAACGTGAACGTCAACCGCGCCGTCAACATCGACAACCACTTCGACCGCAATCGGTATGTGAACAACAACAATCGCTGGCAGCACGATCCAGGACATCGCGGGGGTGTCGCCTATCGCGATCCCGCCACCCGTCAGCAGTTCAATCAGCATCGGCCGGGCGCGGCGGAGCGCCAGCAGTTCCGCGGCCAGCTTGCAAACCGCACGCCCGCGCAAACACCTCACCTGCCGCAGGGAACCAACCGCCCGCAGGCTAACCGCCCGCAGGCCGGCGCCCATCCGCAGATCCAGAATCGCGGTAACTTCGCCCAAGGCGACAGGCCGTCGGCGCTGAGCGGCGTCAATCGCGGCCAGCAGGTCAATCGCGAAGCCATGCGCGGCCGCGCCCAGCAAGGGCGCGCGGCTTCGCATCCGAACTTCCAGCGGCCATCCGGCGGCGGGTTCCATGGCGGCGGTGGCGGCATGAGAGGAGGTCGGCGATGACCGCGTCCTTCAGAGCACTTTTCAAGAGCGCGAGCTTCGCTCTGCTGCTGCTTGCAGCTTTTTCGGGGCCAACCCTCGCCCAAGTCGGCAAGCAGGCCGACAAGCAGGAGCGCTTTGCGACGGCCGAGGCCGCAGCGGACACACTCACCGAGGCGATCCGCAAGAACGACGACAAGAGAGTCGAGGCGATCCTCGGCACCGGCTGGCGCGACCTCATTCCCGGCAACGCGGCGCACGAGGACGATGTACGTGCCCGTTTCCTTGCCGCCTGGGACGAAAACCACAAGGTCGTGCCCCAGGGCGACGACAAGGCTTTGATCGAAGCGGGCAAGACAGGCTGGAGCATGCCCATCCCGCTGGTCAAGGACGCCTCGGGCTGGCGCTATGACGTGGCGGCCGGCAAGGTGGAAATCGAAGCCCGCGAAATCGGACGCGACGAGATCACCGTCATCCAGACGCTGCTCGCCATCGTCGATGCGCAGCACGACTATGCCAACCTCGATCCGATGAAGATCGGTGTCGCGACCTATGCCCGGCGATTGCTGAGCTCGCCCGGCAAGAAAGACGGCCTCTATTGGGAGGCTAGCCCCGGCGAGCCTCAGAGCCCGCTGGGTGCGCTCGTCGCCAAGGCGCAGCCCGGCGACGGACCTGGCCAAGGCTACTTCGGCTACCACTTCCGCCTGCTCTACGGCCAGGGTCCGGCCGCCAAAGGGGGCGCCTACAACTACCTCGTCAACAACCGCATGGTCGGCGGCTTCGGCGTCATCGCCTGGCCGGTCAGTTACGGGGAAACCGGCGTCATGACCTTCATCGTCAATCAGGATGGTGAGGTCTACGAGCGCGACCTCGGCCCCAAGACCTCCGAGCGGGCGGCGGCGATCAACCTGTTCGACCCGGACAAGGATTGGGAAAAAGCCGACATGACTCCGCCATAAGGGCGTCGTAAGACGGGGGCAGTCGATTGTAGATGACTGCCTCCACTTCCTCCGTCCCGCCCAGCGATTCCATCAAGCGTCTGCTGCCCTGGCTGGTCGCCGTGGCATTCTTCATGCAGTCGCTCGACACCACCATCCTGAACACGGCAGTGCCCTCCATCGCCAGGGCGATGGACGTAACGCCTCTCGATATGAAGGCGGTCCTGGCGAGCTACACCTTGAGCCTCGCCGTCTTCATTCCGATCAGCGGCTGGATGGCCGACCGCTTCGGGACGCGCCGAGTCTTTGCCTCGGCCATCGGCCTCTTCACCGTAGGCTCGATCCTGTGCGGCCTCTCGACCAGCATCGAGATGCTGGTGATCTGCCGTGTCATCCAGGGGGCGGGCGGCGCCATGATGATGCCTGTCGGCCGCATGACGCTCGCACGCACCTTCGGCAAGGCCGACCTGGTGCGCGTCATGAGCTTCGTCGCCATCCCAAGCCTGGTGGGACCCATGATCGGGCCGATCGCCGGCGGCCTGATCGTGGCCTATCTGCATTGGAGCATCGTCTTCTTCGTGAACATCCCGGTGGGGCTGCTGGGGCTCTACTTCGTGCAGCGCCACCTGCCCGACTATCGCGAGAGCCAGACCCATCCGCTCGACCTGCTGGGCCTCGTGCTGTTCGGCGGCGGCATTGCCCTTCTTTCCTATGTCCTCGAGGTCTTCGGCGAGCACCGCCTGACCCTGCCCCAGATATTCGGCCTGCTGGGTATCGCCGTCGCCTTGCTGGCCGGCTACGGCATCCGCGCCACCCTGATCGCCTTTCCCCTGCTCAACCTCGGCCTCTTCAAGATCCGCACCTTCCGGGCGGCAGTGAGCGGCGGCTTCTTCACCCGGCTGGGCCTGGGCGGCATCCCCTTCCTGTTCCCGCTGCTCTATCAGATCGGGCTCGGCTTCTCGCCCATACAGTCGGGCCTGCTGGTGCTGCCGCAGGCGGTCGCCTCGATCGGCCTCAAGACCTTCATGCCCACGATCCTGGCGCGGCTCGGCTACCGCAACGTGCTGGTCGGCAACACGATCGTCGTCGGCCTGATGATCATGACCTTCGCCACCGTCGGCGCCCACACGCCGATCTGGCTGATCGTGATCCAGGCCTTCGTCCTGGGTTTCTTCACGTCGATGCAATACACCAGCATGAACACGCTGGTTTACGCCGATGTCAGCGCCTCGCAGACCAGCGGCGCCAGCACGATCGCCGCGACCGGCCAGCAGCTTGCCATCTCGTTCGGCGTCGCCGGCGCCGGCCTGATCGCGGCGATCTTCGTGCCGGCATCCGACCACTCGCATGCCGATACGTTGATCCACGGCGTCCAGCAATCTTTCCTCGCACTGGGCGTCCTGACGGTCGTATCGTCGGTCGTCTTCATGGAGCTTCGGAAGGACGATGGCGAAGCCATCAGCCAGCACGACTCCCAAAACCACCGCGCCGCCCATCCCGAGAGTGCGGAGCACTAGGAGGAAATGAATGCTGTTGCCGCTCGCCGACGTGCCGCGCTGGTATGCCGAGCACAAGCCCCGCGACACCGTCGCCGTCCGGCATGACGGACAGGAGCTGACCTGGGAGGCGCTCGAACGCGGCGCCAATCGGCGGGCTCGAGCCTTTGCCGACCGAGGTGTGAAAGCCGGCGATTTCGTCGCGATCGGCCTGCCCAACAGCAACGCCTTCTACGAAACGAGCTTCGCCGTCTGGAAACTGGGCGCGACACCGACATCGCTGTCCCATCGCCTGCCAAGGGGCGAAGTTGCGGGTATTCTCGAAGTCCTGAAACCTGCCCTGGTGGTCGGCGGCGAACCGGACTGGAACGCGCCCAACGCGGTGCCGCAGACTTTCGAGCCCGAGGGTTTCTCCGACGAGCCGCTCGACCGGCCGGTCGCCCGATACTGGAAGGCGATGACCAGCGGCGGCTCGACCGGCCGGCCCAAGATCATCCTCGACCATAACCCCGCCGTGACCGACATCGATGCCGCCCCCATCCTCGGCATGCAGCACGGCATGGCCCTGCTCAATCCCGGGCCGCTCTACCACAACGCACCGTTCCTGGTGACGCACACCGCGCTGTTCGCAGGCGGCAGCGTCACCGGCATGAAGAAGTTCGACGCCGCCGAGGCCCTGCGGTTGATCGATACCTACAAGCTCGAATGGGTGAACTTCGTGCCCACGATGATGCACCGCATCTGGGCACTGCCGGAGGATGTCCGCGCCCGCCACGACCTCTCGAGCCTGAAGATCGTGTTTCACATGGCCGCGCCGATGCCACCCTGGCTCAAGGAGAGGTGGATCGAGTGGCTGGGCCCGGAACGCATCTTCGAGCTCTATGGCGGCACCGAGCGCCAGGGCAGTACGGTGATCTCCGGCACCGAATGGCTCGCCCACAAGGGATCGGTCGGCAAGCCCGACCCAGCGGTCTGCAGCATCCGGATCATCGGCGAGGACGGCAAGGACGTCGCCCCCGGTGAGACAGGCGAGATCTATTTCATGCCGGCCGCCGGCTCGGGCAGCACCTATCACTATCTCGGCGCCAATCCAAAGCGCCGCAACGACGGCTGGGAATCGATCGGCGATGTCGGGCGCTTCGACGCCGACGGCTACCTCTATCTCGGCGATCGGCTGAGCGACATGATCCTGCGCGGCGGTGCCAACATCTATCCGGCGGAAGTCGAGGCGGCCGTCGTGGCGCACCCGGACGTGCGCTCCAGCATCGTCGTCGGTCTTCCCGATACCGAACTTGGCAGCCGCCTGCATGCCATCATCGAGATCAAGGAAGGCGCCGATCCCAAGGCCGTGATCGACGGCATGAACGCCGTGCTGGCCGACCTGCTCAGCCGCAACAAGCATCCCGAGAGCTACGAGATCGCCGACGGCAGCCTGCGCGACGATTCAGGCAAGGCGCGCCGGACCCTGCTGCGCGACGAGCGTCTGGGATGGCTGAAGGCCGGCCGGGACTTCCGGGTACGCCCGCAACGCTAGCACGACGCTAGATCAGGCTGGCGCCGACATTGATGGTCAGCGCCAGGATCGCCGTGTTGAAGGCGAAGGCCACGATGCCGTGCAGGAGGCTGAGGCGCCGCATGGCAGGCGATACCGTCTCGACATCGCCGGTCTGCGCCGCGCAACCGATGACGAAGGCGTAGTAGAGAAAGTCGCGATAGTCCGGCGCTCGATCGCCGGGAAAATTCAGTCCGCCGGGGCCGTCGTCGTCGGGCCGGTAGTAGAGGTTCGCGTAATGCAGCGCGAACACGAGGTGGGTGAACGACCAGGATAGCGCCACTGTGCCGCCGGAAAGCAGCAGAGCCAGCCACAACGACCCGTGTGGGGTCTTCAGGACGGCGAGTTCGGCGAAGATCGCGGCGAAGCTCGCCGCAGCGCTCACCACCACGACGGCGATGATCGCCCAGTCGCCTTCGTCATAGAGCGCCGCGCGGTTCTTGCAGCTCGTGACGGTCGAGGCCGAGATCATCTGCAGTGTGCTGCCGATGTAGAGCACGGCCATCAGGTCCCAGCCCAGCAAGGCCCTGGTCTCGAGGCGCATGCCGGAGGGCAGCACCAGGAACAACGCGAGTCCCGCAGCAAAGGACAACAGCAACCGGGGGTGGGCGCGGGCAGCACGCGTGGCTCTGGATCGCATGCGCCCTACTCTGCCACGTCGGCAGTGGCCGCAATATCGATGCGGTGCTCTTCGCTACGATGGACGCTCGTCGCCATTTTCCTTTTCGCGATCAACAGCACGACGCGTGATGTCCTCAAACGCCTCACCCGTGACCTGTTGATCCGTGCCATCGCCGGATCGGGAACGATTGCACTGAGGACATGGCTCGGGCAGCCGCATGCATTAATAACCCCTGCAGATCCAGGGCCTTGGCTCTTCCTGCGGCCGGTGTCGATCAATCGAGGCTGGCGATTGCCTCTCGCTGCAGCGCACAACAGGTTTTTGCAAAGGACGGACTAGAATCTGGACGGTGAATCGCCCCCTCGCCCTTGCCGGTTTCCTGGAGGGACGCTAAACAACCGCCCGTCATTTTGTCGCAAGCGGCGTGGGGGAAAAGCAGCATGGCGACGAAGAAGAAAACATCATCGCCCGGTGCTGCTTCTGCGGACAAGGCGGCCAAGGGCTTGAACGGCAAGGCGAATTCGGATCGGTCCAGTGGGACTCCCGAAGCGCGGGACACTGCGCGGCTCCTGCTGGAGATCGAAGCGATCCATTGCCGTCCCGACAATCCGTACATTTTCACGTCCGGACGGGCGAGCCCTGTCTACATCGATTGCCGGAAGATCATTTCCTTCCCGGAAGCCCGCGCCAAGATCATGGCGCATGCACTGAAGTCGATCGACAAGGCGATCGGCTGGAACAAGATCGACGTGGTGGCCGGTGGTGAAACCGCCGGCATCCCCTTCGCGGCCTTCCTGGCCGCCCTCGCCAAGAAACCGATGATCTATGTGCGCAAGCAGCCGAAGGGTTTCGGGCGCATGGCTCAAATCGAGGGCGAATTGAAGCCGGGCAAGCGCGTCCTGCTGGTCGAGGACCTGGCGACCGACGGCGGCAGCAAGCTGGTCTTCATCGAGGCCCTGCGCAAGGCCGAGGCCAAGGTCTCGGACTGCTTCGTGATCTTCCACTATGGCATTTTCCCGCAAAGCATCGAGATGCTGGCCGCAACCGGCGTCAAGTTGCACGCGCTGGCGACCTGGTGGGATGCGCTGGAAGCGGCAGAGAAGCACAAGTATTTCGACGCAAAGGGCCTGAGCGAAACCCGGGCCTTTCTCGAAGCACCCGAGCAATGGTCGGCCAGCCATGGCGGCCGTCCGCCGACGTCCCGTCCGACACTGGGCCGCTGAATTGGGCCGCTGAATTGGCGCGCTGAACCGGGACGCTGAGAAAACCTTTTGCTACGGTGCGGCGGAGATGATCCGCCGTTTCTTTGCCAGCCTTCTGGCCTTCACCGCCTTCGCCGTTACCCCCGCCCACGCCAAGGATGAATTGGTCGTGGCCATGACGCAGATGCCGGGAACCTGGAACCCGGTCATCAGTTCGATGCTGGCCAAGTCGCTGATCGCCAACATGACCGCGCGGCCCCTCACCGCCTACGACGCGGACTGGAAGCTGGTCTGCCTGGCCTGTACCGAACTGCCGACCGTGGAGAACGGCAAGGCGCGCGTCGTCGATCTGCCCGACGGCAAGAAGGGCATGGAGATCGATTTCGAGCTGCGCGATCTGCGCTGGGGCGACGGTGTGCCGGTGACGACCAAGGACGTTGCCTTCACCCTCGAGGTCGGGCGGCATCCCCTGTCCGGCGTCGCCTCTGCCGAAGGCTACAAGCGGGTCCTGAAGCTCGACGTCAAGGATGACCGGCGCTTCACCATGACGATCGACCGGGTGACGTTCGACTACAACAGCTCGGGGCTGCAGCTGCTCCCGGCGCATATCGAGAAGCCGATCTTCGAGGCCAATCCCGCCGAATATCGCAACAAGACGGCCTTCGATACCCAGTCGACCAATCCAGGTCTCGGCTTTGGACCGTACCGCATCACCGAAATCGTCGCCGGCAGCCGGATCACGCTCGAGCAGAACCCGACCTGGACCGGCGAGAAGCCGCATTTCAAGCGCATCGTCGTGAAGATCATCGAGAACACGGCCGCACTCGAGGCCAATCTACTCTCGGGCGGCGTCGACTACGTGCTGGGCGAGCTCGGCCTTTCCCTCGATCAGGCGATCTCCTTCGAGAAGCGGCACGGCACCAAGTACAACGTCGTCTACAAGCCGGCGCTGATCTGGGAACATATCGACGTCAACCTCGACAACAAGCTGCTGGCCGACAAGCGCGTCCGGCAGGCGATGCTGCTCGCCATCGACCGCAAGGCGATCTCGGAGAAGCTGTTCGAGGGCAAGCAGCCAATCGCCCATGGCGGGATCAGCGACCTCGACCCGATGTTCAGCCCGACAGCGCGGCAGTACGGCTACGATCCCGCCGAAGCGAAGATGCTGCTCGACGCGGCGGGCTTCTCGACCATCCGCAACAACGTGCGCCAGAACGCGGCCGGCGAACGACTGTCGATCGAGCTCGGCACCACGGCCGGCAATCGCGTCCGCGAGCTGCTGGCGCAGGTCATCCAGAGCCAGCTTCGCCAGGTCGGCATAGAAGTGCGCATCAAGGCCGAGCCGCCGCGCATCTTCTTCGATGTCATGAACAAGCGGAACTACAGCGGGCTCGGCATGTATGCCTGGGTCCAGCGCCCCGAGGGCGTGCCGCGCTCCACCCTGCACTCCAAGGAGATCCCCACGGCCGAGAACGGCTGGAGCGGCCAGAACTATCCGGGCTACGCCAATCCCGTGATGGACCGGGCGCTGGACGACGCCGAACGCGAACTGCTCGTCGACAAGCGCCGCGGCTTCTTCGCCGAGATTCAGAAGATCGCCGCCGACGACCTGCCGTCGCTGCCGCTGTTCTTCCGCGTCGATCCCTTCGTCATCCCCAAGGCGCTGAAGGGCGTCACCCCCACCGGTACCTTGAACAGCTCGACGCTCTGGGTCGAGCGGTGGCGGTGGGAAGGCCAGTGAGTCCTTAAAGTGGGCCGCTACTTCGCCTCGCGGGCGGTCCAGACGATCGTCACGCTGGCTTTGATGAGCCTGGTCGTCTTCCTGCTGATCGGGCTGATGCCGGGCGATCCCATCGACCTCATGATCGCCGGCGATCCCAACATGAAAGCCGCAGACGCCGCCCGACTGCGGGCCGCCTACGGCCTCGATAAGCCGCTGATCGACCGCTACCTCGCCTGGGCAGGCGAGGCCCTGCAGGGAAACTTCGGCTACTCGCGGTCCTTCGGCCAGCCGGTCTTCAATATCCTCTGGCCGCGTTTGCTCAACACGCTGCTGCTCGCCGGGACGGCGTTCGTCCTCTCGGTCGCCATTGCCCTGCCGCTCGGCATCTGGGCCGCCTCCCACCCTCGCAGCCGCACCGACTACCTGATCAACCTCTTCTGCTTCGCCGGCATCTCGACGCCGCCTTTCTGGCTGGCCCTGCTGCTGATCACACTGTTTGCCGTGTCGCTGGGCTGGCTGCCCGCCGGCGGCATGGCCAATCTGCGGCCTGACACGCCGTGGACCGCCGCTTTGGCGGACCAGCTGCGCCACCTCGTGCTGCCTGTGGCCACTCTGACGCTGGTCCAGATCGGCGCCTACACGCGCTTCATGCGCGGCGCCATGATCGAAGCGCTGCGCCAGGACTATGTCCGCACCGCGCGGGCCAAGGGGGCGCCGGAGCGGACCGTGCTATGGCGCCACGCCTTCGCCAACGCCCTCGCCCCCGTCCTCACTGTGCTGGCCCTGTCCTTCGGCGGCCTGTTCTCCGGGGCCGTGATCACGGAGACCATGTTCTCCTGGCCGGGCATGGGCAAGGCGATCTACCAGGCGGTTCTCGACAACGACTACAACCTCGCCCTGGTCGGCCTTCTGGTCGCGACGGCGGCGACCATCGCCGGCAATCTCCTGGCCGACCTTGGCTATGCCTGGGTGGATCCGCGGGTTTCCCTGGCAGAAGACCTGGCATGAACCGCAGTTGGACTCGCCTGCGGCGTCATCAGCTCGCGAACGCGTCGCTGGTGTTCCTCGCGGTCATCGCCACCCTGTCGCTTTGCGCGCCCCTGATCGCCGACCTGCGCGGCATCGACCCGACCCAGACCGACCTCTTTCGCCGTTTCGAGCCGCCCTCGGCCACCTACTGGCTGGGCACCGACGATGTCGGCCGCGACCTCCTGCAGCGCCTGCTCGATGGTGGCCGGGTGTCGCTGCTGGTCGGCCTCGCCGGCGCCTTGCTCGCCGGCCTGCTGGGGGCCTTGATCGGCGTGACCGCAGGGTATCTCGGCGGCCGGTTCGATGCCGTGCTGATGCGCTTCACCGACGGCGTGATCGCCCTGCCGCTCCTGCCCCTGCTGATCGTCGTGGCCGCGGTCGATCCCCGGAAGCTCGGCATACCAGCGGAGATCGCACAGTCGGAGGCCTTCTCGCTCTACCGCATCGTGGTGATCGTGGCGCTGACCGGCTGGACCACCGTGGCCCGGCTGGTGCGGGCAGAGACCCTGTCGCTGAAGGCGCGTGACTTCACGCGGGCGGCGCAGGCGCTGGGCGCCCGGCCCGGCCGCATCATGCTGCGCCACATCCTGCCCAACACGGCCGGCTCCCTGATCGTCGCCACGACGCTGTCGATGGGCACGCTCATTCTCCTGGAATCGACCCTGTCCTTCCTCGGCCTCGGCATCCAGCCGCCGGCCGCCAGCTGGGGCAACATGCTGACCGGCGCGCAGGAACTGCTGCAGGAAGCGCCCGTCCTGGCCCTGTGGCCCGGCCTGCTGATCTTCCTGACGGTGATCGCCTTCAATTTCCTGGGGGACGGCCTGCAGGACGCCCTGGACCCTCGTAGCGAGAGACGATGATGACCGATGCCACATTGAAATCCGCCGAATTCACCGCGCTCAGCCGACTTTCCGCCGACATCGACCTCAATGCCGAGGGCAAGGCCACCGGCTTCGTGCGCGTGCCGCACTCGGTGCATCGCTCGGCCTATGGCTGGATCCCCATCCCCATCGTGCGCATCAAGAACGGTGACGGCCCGAACGTGCTGATGCAGGCCGGCAACCATGGCGACGAATGGGAAGGCCAGATCGGCCTCGGCAACCTGATCCGCAGCCTCGAGCCCAAGGACATCAAGGGTCGGCTGGTCATCCTGCCCTCGGCCAATTTTCCGGCGGCGATGGACGGCCGTCGCACCTCGCCGATTGACGACGGCAATCTCAACCGCTCCTTCCCTGGCGACGCCGAGGGCACCATCACCCAGCAGATTGCCTACTGGATCGAGCACGCTCTGCTGCCCGGCTTCGACTATGCCTTCGACTTTCATTCCGGCGGCAGCTCGCTCACGTACATTCCCAGCGCGCTCGCGCCGCGGCACCAGGACGCCGCCCGCATGGAGAAGGTTACGGCGCTCCTGAAGGCCTTCGGCGCGCCGGTGAGCTATATCGCGGCAGCCCCGCAGGGCGGTGGTCGGACCTTCACCTCGGCGGCCTATCGTCGAGGCGTCCTCGCCATGGGTACGGAACTCGGCGGCGGCGGTCTCGTGACGCCAGGCTCCCTCAAGGTGGCCCAGGACGGCATGCGCCGGGTGCTGGCCCATGTCGGCCTGCTGCAGGGGCCGGTGCCCGCGCCCTCCAAAACCCGCCTCACCGAGATCGGCGGCGACGACTACTATGTCTACGCCACCGATGGTGGCCTGTTCGAGCCGCTGGTCGAACTGGGTGACGAAGTGACGGCCGGCCAGCCTGCCGCCCGCATCCACTTTCACCACACACCCTGGCGCGAGCCGGAGGTGGTGCTGTTCAAACGCGCTGGTCTCGTGCTCTGCAAGCGCGTCCCTGCCCGCTGCGAGCGCGGCGACTGCCTCTTCCATCTGGCGACCGATCTTCAAGCCTAAGCCGGCGATATTCCGCCAAGCATCCTTGGAAACGTTTCCAGTTTTTCTTGCCAAGGACGATCCTGAGTTCGATATTCGGCAAAATTGGCGAGAAATCGTTTCCAGATACCTGGACAGCGATTCGGGGAAGGAAACGATGAAGTTGCTTCGCAGGACACTGGCATTCGTTCTGGCGGCGGGCGTTGCCGGGCCGGCGCTGGCGCAGAGCAGTGAAGCCGCATGGCCGACGGCACGGCCGATCAAGATGATCGTGCCGTTCGCAGCGGGCGGCGGCACCGATCTGGTGGCGCGCACCTTGGCCGAGAAGCTCGGCACCGCCCTCGGTCAGACGATCATCGTCGACAACAAGCCCGGCGCTTCCGGCGTCATCGCCATGGAAGCAGCCGCCAAGTCGCCGGCCGACGGCTACACGCTGGTGCTGGGCTCCGCGAGCACCGTCGTCGTCAATCCTGCCGTGCTGCCCGACCTGCCCTACGATCCGGTGAACGGCTTCGAGCATCTGGGCGATGTCGGCTCCGCGTCGGTCGTGCTGGTCGCCCACCCCGACTTTCCAGCCAAGGATCTGCGCGATGTGATCGCCATGGCCAAGGCAAAGCCCGGCGAGTTGAACTACGGCACCTGGGGCAACGGCTCGACCGGCCATATGTGCGCCGAAATGGTACGCGCGGCGACCGGCGTGCAGATGACCCACGTTCCCTACAAGGGCGCGGCGCTGGTGCTGAACGACATCGCCGCCGGGCATATCAAGCTGGGGTTCGCCGACGTTCAGTCGGTCGTGCCGATGGCCAAGTCGGGCAAGGTCAAGGTGGTCGCCTCCTGCGCCCGCCGCTCGCTCAATTTTCCCGATGTGCCGGGCTACGTCGAACAGGGCGTGCCGTTCGACTTCGTCTGGCGCTATGACCTGATGGTTCCCGCAAAGACCCCCCAGCCGATCGTCGCCCGCCTGCACGCCGAGCTGATGACGGTTCTGGCGATGCCCGAGATCAAGGCACGCTGGACCGAGTTCGGCATGACCGCGTCGACCATCAGCCCGGCCGATCTCAAGGCACAGACCGGCCGCGACGTCGAAGCCCTCACCAAGCTGGCCCGCGATGCAGGAGTCCGCCCATGAGCCGCCTGCTGGGTCCGGTTCGCCAGAACGGCTATGTCGTCCGCGACATCGAACAGGCCATGAAATACTGGTCGGAAACCATGGGCGTCGGCCCCTGGTACTACATCGAGAAGCCGCCGATCGAGGCCTTCGAGTACAAGGGGCAGCCCTCGCAGCCCGACATCTCGATCGCCCTGGCCAACTCGGGCCCGCTGCAGATCGAACTGATCCAGCAACGTAACGACCAGCCCTCGATGTACCTCGACTTCCTGCAGGCCGGTCACGAGGGCCTGCAGCACGTCGCCTACTGGACGACGGATTTCGACGGCTCGCTCGCCAAGTGCCTCGCCGCGGGTTGGCGGATCGGCCATCGCGGCCAGATCGGCAGTCGCGGACGTTTTCTCTACTTCGAAAGCACGGGCCATCCCGGGACGGTCATCGAGCTATCCGAGATTTCCGGCAACAAGGGCAAGTTCTTCGACAAGATCGCCCACGAAGCCGAGAGCTGGGACGGTCGCGATCCGATCCGCAGGGTTTAGCCTCCCGTCCTGCCAGGAACTGGGCCTGTGAAGCCCGTCCCGGAAATCAAGGATCCGTCATGTCCGCTCACCTCTCTCCCCGCTCCATGATCGGCCAGGTCGCCATCGTCACCGGTGCCGCCTCCGGCCTTGGCCTCGCGATCGCCGGGCGGTTGACGGAGGAAGGGGTGCGCGTCGCGCTATGGGATCGCGATCCGACGGGTCTGGCCGTCGCCCGCGACAAAGTCGGGCCCGCATCGCACGGCGTCGTGGCCGACGTCACCGACACGAAAGCCGTGCGCGCCGCCTGGACCGAAACCACGCAGACGCTGGGCGCACCGTCGATTCTGGTGAACAGCGCCGGCATCCTGGGGCCGAGCGCCGCCTTCGCCAACTATCGCGAGGAAGACTGGCAGCGTGTGCTGGACGTCAACCTCAACGGCACTTTCCGCTGCTGTCAGGCCGCCGTGCCCGACATGGTGGCGGCCGGATACGGCCGAATCGTCAATATCGCCTCGGTTGCGGGCAAGGACGGCAACCCCTACGTAGCGGGCTATGTCGCCTCGAAGGCCGCCGTCATCGGCCTCACCAAGTCGATGGGCAAGGAGCTCGCGACCACCGGCGTGCTGGTGAACGCAATTGCCCCCTCGGCTTCGGAGACGGCGATCTTCGGCGAACTCACCGATGCCTATCGCGCCCGCCTGATCGCCAACGTGCCGATGAACCGTTTTGTGGCACCGCGCGAGATCGCCGAAATGGCCCTTTGGCTCGCCTCGCCCGCCTGCAGCTTCTCGACCGGCGCCACCTTCGACATCTCCGGCGGCCGCGCTACGTTCTAAGCCTATCTGGCAGATCGACCGGAAGGTTGCCGCCAAGGTCACTCTTTGGTTCCAATTTCCAGGCTGGTTGTACTTGCCCACGGCTGTCCTGCGGCGGCAAACTTGTCCCGTTTCCGTCGCTGGAGGGGATACCCGATGGACAACCACAGCGGATATGACGACCGCACGCCCGACATGGCGGCTCAGGTCATCCTGATAGCGTTCGTTGGTGTATGGGGGTACCTGACCTGTTCCGCCATCCTGCAGTTCACGGTGCTGACCCAGTAACAGCGATTTCCGCTGTGACGGACCAGCTCTAGGTTCTCAGCAGGCTTTGCAGGAAAGCTTCGGCGCGGTCCTGCGGCCGTCCTTGCGCGGTCGTGCCTCGGCGTGACCGCAGACCGAGCAGCCGTCGATCTCGAAATCGATCCAGTGCGTAGGGTCACCGCACGTTTCGCAAGGAAGGCCTCGGCGCGACTCGATGTGACCGAAGCCCGGGACCCCGCATTTGGGGCAGAGGCGCTCCAGCCGCTTGGCGAGCTTCCACGAGAGCGCCCGCAGGACCTGCATGCGCGTCGGATTGCGATGCGCGCGCATGTCGGCCAGCAGCACGGCGAGGCCGTCCTCCGACCGACGGGCTTCGCGGTCCATCGCCGCCAGCACCTCGGCTTCGGTCTCCAGCCCCTTGATCGGGTGGTCCATGTCGCTGGAGCAGATCACGAAGACGCCGGCGCGCGGGAAGCCCATCCTCTTCAGGATGCCCGGCACGGCAGGATCGCCGGCCGGGAAGCGCTGCAGCCGCCAGTTGGTGCGGTGCGTCGCCAGTGTTTCGACGAGGCGAAGCCCGCGCCGGCGATCGACGAAGGCCATGATCTCAACGCCGCTGGAGACCAGAGGCACGCGCTCGATCGGACCGTAGCTGCCTTCGCTTGCCAGGGCGCAGTCGACGTCCATGGTCCGAAAGACCATCTCGGCCTTGATGGCGCAGGTCTCGACCAGGGCGTCGGGGCGCGGCACCTCACCCGAGAAGGTGCCGAGCTTGTCGGTGTCGAGGTCGGGCGCGACCTCGACAGTGGCCCCCAGCACGCGCCGGAAGGCGGGCGCAGCCGCCCGCTCCTTGGCATGGATGGTCGCCAGGCCGATCCGGCTGCCGGCGTAAGGGTGAGCTGATACGGACAAGACGGCGACAGCCGATGATACGCGAACGCTGCTCCGTGTTTACTCGGCGGCTTGCGGCAGGGCCTGACGGCCGAGCTGCTGCTCGACCAGGGTCGCCCAGTAGGAGGCGCCGAGCGGCAGGACCTCGTCGTTGAAGTCGTAGCCCGGGTTGTGGACCATGCAGCTTCCGACGCCGTCGCCGTTGCCGATCCAGATGTAGCAGCCCGGCTTCTTCAGCAGCATCCAGGCGAAGTCTTCGCTGCCCATGGCCGGTGTCGGATTGCGGTTCACGTTCTCGAGCCCGACCAGCGCCGATGCCGCGGCAGCGGCGAACTCCGTCTCCTGCTCGGTGTTGACGGTCGCCGGATAGCGCCGCTCGTAGCGCCACTTGGTGACCTCGGCGCCGAAGCCGGCGGCGACATTGCGGGCGATCTGCTCGATCCTCTTCTCGATCATGTCCTGCACCGGCTTCTTGAAGGTGCGGACCGTACCGCGCAGCACGCATTCCTGCGGGATCACGTTCCAGGTATCGCCGGCGTGGATCTGGGTCGTCGAAACCACGGCGGTGTCCATCGGATCGATATTGCGCGCCACGATCGACTGCAGTGCCGTCACGATGTGCGAGCCGACCACCACCGGATCGATGCCATGGTGCGGCATGGCGCCGTGCGCGCCGACGCCCTTCACCACCACCTCGAAGATGTCGTAGGCGGCCATCATCGGACCGGGGCGGACGGCGAAGCGGCCGACCGGAATGCCCGGGATGTTGTGCATGCCGTAGACACCTTCACAGGGGAACTTGTCGAACAGTCCCTCCTCCACCATGACGCGGCCGCCACCTTCGTTCTCCTCGGCGGGCTGGAAGATGAAGTAGACCGTGCCGTCGAAGTTCTTGGTCTCGGAGAGATACTTCGCGGCGCCCAGCAGCATCACCGTGTGGCCGTCATGGCCGCAGGCGTGCATCTTGCCGGGAATCGTCGACTTGTGGTCGAATTCGTTGGTCTCGTGCACGTCGAGCGCGTCCATGTCGGCACGCAGGCCGATCGCCCGCTTCGACGTCCCGCTGCGCAGGACACCGACCACGCCGGTCTTGGCAAGTCCGCGATGCACCTCGATGCCGAACGACTTCAGTTTCTCGGCGACGACGTCGGCCGTCCGCACTTCCTCGAAAGCGGTCTCGGGGTGGCTATGGATATCGTGGCGCCACGCCGTCATGTCTTTGTGGAACGAGGCAATGCGGTTGATGACCGGCATCTGTGGGTCTCCCAAGTGAATTCAGGCGGATCGTAAGCGAGCACCGCAGACGGTCAAGCTTGGCGGGCATGCAGCCACGCACACCCCGTCGTGCAAGAAGACGGGAGCGCGCAGCGGCAGCGTCAGTAGCTGCGGTCTTCGATCCCCAGCCTGCCCTCTTCGATTGCGTGGCAGGCCACGGTGCCACCTTCGATCGGCAGCGCCTTCGGCCGCTCGACCTTGCAGCGGTCGGTGGCGTACGGGCAGCGCGGATGAAACGTGCAGCCAGAAGGCGGATTGATCGGACTCGGCACTTCGCCGGCGACCGGGCTGCGCTGGCGGCCCGTCATGTCGAGATCGGGAATCGTGTCGAGCAGCATCCGCGTATAGGGATGCTTGGGGCGCCGGAACAACGTATCGGTCGGCGCCACCTCGACCAGGCGGCCGAGATACATCACCCCGACCCGCGTCGAGATGTGATAGACGACCGCAAGATTGTGCGAAATGAACAGATAGGTGAGCTGCAGGCGCCGCTGCAGGTCGACCATCAGGTTCAGGATCTGCGCCTGCACCGACACGTCGAGCGCCGAGGTCGGCTCGTCGCACACCAGGAACTCGGGCTGGCTCGCCAGGGCGCGGGCAATCGAGATGCGCTGGCGCTGGCCACCGGAAAATTCGTGCGGGTATTTGCGTCCGTCGGCCGGCGTCAGCCGGACCTGCCGCAGCAGATCGCCGACTTGGCGCTCGAGGTCCGCACGGTCCTTGGCGAGGCTGAAGGCGCGGATCGGCTCGGCGATGATGTCAAACACCCGCCAGCGCGGATTGAGGCTGGCATAGGGATCCTGGAAGATCATCTGCATGCGCCGCTTGAGCGCCGCCGTCTCCGCCCGGCCGCGCCGGCTGGCCATGTCGTTGCCGTCGAACTCGATGCGGCCGTCGGTCGGCGGGTACAGACCGACCACCAGGCGGGCTACCGTCGACTTGCCGCATCCCGATTCGCCGACCAGCGAGAAGGTCTCGCCCTTGGCGATCTCGATATCGATACCGTCCACCGCCTGCACGATCTGCCGCGGCTTGCCTTCGAGCGCGCGCACCAGCCAGGGCGGCGACACGTCGAAGTAGCGCTTCAGCCCTTCGATCTGGACGAACAGGTTCTGGCCGCCGTCAGGCATCGACGGTCTCCTTGGTGATCGGCTGGCCGACGCCGCCGGCATCGTGCCGCCAGCAGGCGGCCCGGCTGGCGCCCGCCGACATCAGCTCCGGCCGTTCGACCATACAGCGGCGGCCATGCACCGTGCAGCGCGGGTTGAAGGCGCAGCCCTTGGGAATCTCGGTGAGCCGCGGCATGGCGCCGTCGATCTGGGTCAGCCTGTCGTGGCGCTCGCCAAGGCTGGGAATGGAGCCCATCAATCCCTTGGTGTAGGGGTGCTGGGCGTGCTTGACGACGTCGCGCACCGGGCCGATCTCGGCGACGCGGCCGGCATACATCACCGCCACACGGTCGGCTGTCTCGGCGATCACGCCCATGTCGTGCGTCACCAGCATCACCGCCGTCTTGTGCTCGCGGCAGAGGCGCTTCAGGAGCGCAATGATCTGCGCCTGGATGGAGACGTCGAGTGCGGTGGTCGGCTCGTCGGCCACGATCAGCCGCGGCCCGGCGCAGAGCGCCAGCGCAATCACGACACGTTGGCGCATCCCACCGGAAAACTGATGCGGATAATGGTCGATGCGCAACTCTGCACCGGGGATGCCGACCTCCTTCAGGAGATCGACCGCCCGGCGGCGCGCCGCCGAGGCCGGCAGCGACAAGTGGGTCTGGATGGTCTCGACGAGCTGACGGCCGACCGAATAGAGCGGATTGAGGCTGGTCAGGGGGTCCTGGAAGATCGCCCCGATTCGCGCGCCGCGGATCTTGCGCATCTCCTCGTAGGGAAGATTGTCGATGCGGCGGCCTTCCAGCCTGATCTCGCCGCCGGCGATACGGCCCGGCGGCTCGAGCAGACCGATGATGGCGTTGCCGGTGAGCGACTTGCCGGCGCCCGACTCGCCGACCACGCCCAGCACCTCGCCCGGCGCGATGTCGAACGACACGTCGTCGACCGCCAGCAAGGTGCCGCGGCGGGTCGGGAATTCGACGCGAAGGTTGCGGACTTCCAGGAGTGGCGGATTGTTGGTAGCGGCGGCCATCCGGCGTCGACCTCAGCGCAGTTTGGGATTGAGGGCGTCGCGCAGCCAGTCGCCCAGGAGATTGACCGCGAGCACCAGCGCCGCGAGCGTGGCGCCGGGAAATACCGTGATCCACCAGTCGCCCGACTGCAGCACGTCGTTGCCCAGGCGAATCAAGGTCCCGAGCGATGGCTGAGTCGAGGGCAGCCCGACGCCGAGGAACGACAGGGTCGCTTCGGTGATGACGGCAAGGCCGAGATTGATGGTGGCGATGACCAGCACCGGGCCGGTGACGTTGGGCAGCACGTGCCGCACCATGATCACCAGCGGCGACAGGCCGATCACCTTCGCCGCCTGAACATATTCCTTGTTCTTCTCGACCAGCACCGAGCCGCGCACCGTGCGGGCGTACTGCACCCAGAAAGACAGGCCGATCGCGCCCACGATCACGAACAGCGCGATCTCGTCGTGCCGCTGTACCGAGATCAAGGTGCGCACCACGCCGTCGATCAGCAACGCCACCAGGATCGCCGGGAAGGTGAGCTGCACATCGGCGATGCGCATGATGACGGCATCGACGGCGCCGCCGAAATAGCCGCTGATCAGCCCGAGCGCGATCCCGATCGTCATGGCGACGGCCACCGACGCGATGGCCACGACTAGTGACAGGCGCGTCCCGTACATGATCGAAGAAAGGATGTCGCGGCCCTGGTCGTCGGTCCCCAAAGGAAAGGTCCAGTCTCCGTCGGGAGAGATCAGCACCGGCGGTTTCAGGCCGTCGCTGAGGCTGAGCGTCGCCGGATCAAACGGCGTGTGCGGCGCCAGCACCGGTGACAGGAAGGCGATCGCCACGATCAGGATGGTGGCGACGGCAGCGGTGACGGTGAGCGGCGAGGACTTGAAACTCCACCAAATGTCGCTGTCTGTCATCCGATGCAGCCAGCCGCGTGACGCCGTTGAATCCGCCATGTCAGTGCCCCGCGGCGCGCGCCGTGCCCTGCGCGCGCAGGCGGGGATCGACGGCAAAATAGAGGAGATCGACCGTGAGGTTGATCAGCACGAACAACAGGCCGATCAGCATCAGGTACGCCGCCATCACGGGGATGTCGGAGAACTGGACGGACTGGATGAAGAGCTGGCCGACGCCCGGCCAGGCGAACACCGTCTCGGTGACGATGGCGAAGGCGATCAGCGCGCCGAGCTGCAGGCCGGTCACGGTGATCACCGGCACCAGCGTGTTCTTCAGCGCATGGCCGAAATTGATGGCGCGGTTGGAAAGGCCGCGAGCCCGCGCGAACTTGATGTAGTCGGTGCGCATCACCTCCAGCATCTCCGAGCGTACCAGGCGCATCAGCAGGGTGAGCTGGAACAGGCCGAGGGTGATCGAGGGCAGGATCAGTGCCTCCAGCCCCTTCACGGTCAGGAAGTTGGTAGTCCACCAGCCGATCTTGACCGTCTCCCCTCGCCCGAACGATGGCAGCCAGTGAAGCCAGACGGCGAACACCAGGATCAGCAGGATGCCGATCAGGAAGGTGGGCAACGAGATGCCGATCAGGGAAACCGCCTGGAACAGCCTGCTCGACCAATGATTGGGATAGAGACCGGTATAGACGCCCATCGGCACGCCCACGAGGAGCGCGAAGAGTGCCGCACAGAAGGAGAGCTCCAAGGTCGCCGGCAGGCGCTCGACGATCATGCTCGTGACCGGCTCGGAGGTGCGGTAACTCAGCCCGAACTTGCCCTGCACCGCATTGCCGATGAAACGCACGAATTGCACGGGCGGCGGATCGTTCAGCCCCAGCTTTTCGCGCAAGGCTTCGCGCTCCTGCGCCGGCGTGTCCTGTCCGACCATGGCGTTGATCGGATCGCCGACATAGCGGAACAGCGAAAACGCAACCAGGCCGACCGTCAGCAGCACCGCGACCGATTGCAGGAGTCGTCTCAGAATGAAAGCGAGCATGCTTTGTCTTTTTATTGGTTTATTGGGCGCCGTCGCCCCTTCAGCCTGGCAACATCCCTAGCAGGAATAAGGCCAAAAATGAAGGCATAGGGCGATCATGGACGATGCCGATAAGGCCGCTGTCGGCACCCCGAAACCTTCCCCTCCCCTGCACGGAGACCGCACAAGGGAGGGGGAAAGTCGTCCTACTTCACCGTGACCCAGCGCAGCGGGAAGTTGTTGTCGGCCGGCTGAACGAGATCGACGTTCTTGCGGGTCGCCCAGACGAGCGCCTGCTGGTGCAGCGGCACGTAGGCGTAGTCGTCGACGTAGATCTTGGTCGCTTCGCGGATCATGGCATCGCGCTTGGCCTTGTCGGTCTCGACCTCGACGGCGTTCGCCAGCTCGTCGAACTTCTTGTTCGAGTAGCCGCCGGCGTTGAACAGACCCTTCTTGGTCTTGATGTCCGGCGTCTGGATGATCTGCTCGAAGACGTTGTGCACGTCGTAGGTCGTCGCCGGCGACCAGCCCAGCATGTAGAAGCTGGTGTTGTTCGGCTTGCCGTCCTGGGTGCTGCGCAGGATCTTGGCGAAGTAGAGATTGCGCGTCTGAGCCCGCAGATTCACCTTCACGCCGATCTTGGCCAGCATCGAGACGACGGCCTGGCAGATCTTGTCGTCGTTGACGTAGCGGTCGTTCGGGCAGTCCATGCCGACTTCGAAGCCGTTGGGATAGCCGGCATCGGCCAAGAGCTTCTTGGCCTCTTCCGGCTTCAGGAGCGCCGGGCGCTTGTCGAGATCCGGCGTGTAGCCGTTGATCCCCTTGGCCACCATCACATTGGTCGGGAAGGCCTGGCCGCGCATCACCGTCCGCTTGATCGCATCGACGTCGATCGAGCGGTGGATGGCCTCGCGGACCCGCTTGTCCTTGAACGGATTCTTGCCCTTCACGTTCGACTCGACCAGTTCGTCGCGTTCCTGGTCGAAGCCCAGGAAGACGACGCGGGTCTCGGGACCTTCGAGGACCTTGATGTTGGCGTCCTTCTTGAGGCTGTCGGTGTCGGCCGGCGGGACCTCGTAGGTCATGTCGATGTCGCCCGCTTTGAGCGCCGCGATGCGCGTCGCCGCGTTCGGCACCGGCGTGAAGATCACCTCGGTGAGATTGTGTTCCGGCTTGTCCCACCAGGTGGGGTTGGGAACCAGGATCGTCTTCTCGCCCGCACGGCGCTCCTTCAGCATGAAGGGGCCGGTGCCCATGGCATTGCGGGTCGCGAAGTTCTCCTCGTTCTTCACCATGTCGGCGGGCTGCACGGCACTGTTCTTCTCGGCCCAGGCCTTGGACATGATGCTGATCGACGCCCACTTGTCGGCCAGCAGCGGGTCGGGAACCGTCGTCGTCACCTCGACCCGATGATCGTTGACCTTCTTGATCTCCTTCATCGTGGAGAAATTGCCGTTGACGTTCGAGCCCGGTCCGTTGGCGCGGTTGATCGAGAAGACGACGTCGTCGGCAGTGAACGGCGTGCCGTCGCTGAACTTCACGCCTTCGCGCAGGTCGAAGAACCAGGTGGTCGGATTGGTCTGGCCCCACTTGGTGGCGAGCGCCGGCTCGAGCTTCAGCTCCTTGTTACGGCGCACCAGCGGGTCGTAGATGTTGGCGGTGAAGGTCAGCAGGAAGGTCTCCTGCCGGGCGTAGGGGTCCATCGAGCTGACATCGCCCGAATTCGCCCATTTGAACGTCTTGGCGTTGGCCATCGGCGCCATCGACAGGCTCGCGCAGGCGAGCGCCGTCAGCGCCACTGTATGCCGCAAACTGACAAACATTCGAATAACCCCCTCGGTGATCCCCGTCGCCGCGGCATGGGCAAGCCTCCCCGGCTGTCCTTCCCATGCGCGCATGCATATCTCAGTTACGTTGCACTTCGCACGACAGGCCGTCAATTGCGCAAAAAGTTTGCAGGACGCATACCCGCGACGAGTCGCTTCTTTGCCGCCTTGGCATGTGGCTGCCGCACCGCGACGCCGTCTTCGCTGCAGGTGCGAAGGCCGTTATCCGCCCTTCTTGCGATCGACGCGCACACGCAACGCTTCGATCGATTGCCCCAAAAATTTGCATGGCTGCATCGGAGTGAATTTGGCCGACAACCGGGGTATCGTCGGCGCTTCTCAGTACTAGGGGTATGGCCATGAACGACGTTTCCCGCAGCTTCCGCGGCAATTCCAATGCTTCCCGAGACATCGCGCACCATCTGCACCCCTACACGAACTTCAAGAAGCACGAGGCCACGGGCCCTCTGACCATCGTGCGCGGCCGCGGCGTCTATGTGATGGACGACGACGGCAAGGAGTACATCGAAGGCATGGCCGGCCTGTGGTCGGCGGCACTGGGCTTCAGCAACGAGCGGCTGGCGACGGTCGCCTACGAGCAGATGAAGCAGCTGCCCTTCTATCACGCCTTCAACCAGCGCAGCCATGAGCCCGCGATCAACCTCGCGGAGAAGCTGAAGTCGATGGCGCCGGTGCCGATGTCGAAGGTGTTCTTCGCCAACTCCGGCTCCGAGGCCAACGACACCGTCGTGAAGATGGTGTGGTACATGAACAACGCGCTCGGCCGCCCCAAGAAGAAGAAGATCATCGGCCGCCTCAAGGGCTACCACGGCATCACCGTCGCCTCGGGCAGCCTGACCGGTCTGCCGACCAACCATCGTTCGTTCGACCTGCCGATCCAGGGCATCATCCACACGAGCTGCCCGCACTACTACCGCTTCGGCAAGGACGGTGAGACCGAGGAGCAGTTCGCCACCCGCTGCGCCGAGGAGCTCGAGCAGCTCATCATCAAGGAAGGCGGCGCCGACGAGGTCGCGGCGATGATCGCCGAGCCGGTGATGGGCGCCGGCGGCGTGATCGTGCCGCCCAAGGGCTACTACGAGAAGATCCAGGCGGTCTGCAAGAAGTACGACATGCTGTTCGTCGCCGACGAGGTGATCTGCGGCTTCGGGCGCACCGGCAATGTCTGGGGCAGCCAGACGATGAACATCAAGCCCGACATCCTGACCTGCGCCAAGGCGCTGTCGGCGTCGTTCCTGCCGATCTCGGCGGTGATGATCAACGAGGCGGTCTACCAGGCACTCATGAGCGAGAGCGACAAGATCGGCACCTGGGGCCACGGCTTCACCTATTCCGGCCATCCGGTTGCCGCCGCCGTCGCCCTCGAGGCGCAGAAGATCTACGACGAGACCGACCTGTTCGGCCATGCCAAGCGGCTCAGCCCGGTCTTCCAGAAGCATGTCCAGTCCTTCGCCAACCATCCGCTGGTCGGTGAGGCAATGAGCGTCGGCATGATGGGCGCGATCGAAATCGTCGCCGACAAGAAGACCAAGGCGCCGTTCGAGATCGGCGCCGTCGGCGCCGCCGGCACCAAAGTCTACAACCATGCCGTCGCACGCGGCCTGTTCATCCGCAACATGGGCGACCGCGTCGCGATCTGCCCGCCGCTGGTGATCAACGAGACCGAACTCGCCGACCTGTTCGGTCGTCTGCACCAGGCCTTCGACGCCACGCTGGACGAGCTCAAGGCCGAAGGCCACTTCAAGGGCTGATGCGTCGCCCCGTGAAGCAAGCAAGCCCTCCTCCCCCGTCAGCGGGGGAGGAGGTATTTTGACGGCACCGCCGGCTCTCCTCGGCCGGATCCGAGTCGGCGTGATCGGAGCGCTGGTGCTCTTCGCCATTGCCATCGTGCCGATCGTACTGGCGACGCTCGCCATGGTGGGCGACCGTCCCAATCACCTCTCGCTGAGCATCGCCGCCGCGCTATGGGCGGTCGGCCTGCTGTTCGCGCTGTGGGCGACCCTCTGCGCCGTTCGCAGCTGGCGCGACCTGCCCCGCGAGGTGCGTTCGCTCGCCGTCACGCCGCTGGCCTTCATCGCCCTGCCACAGGCGGTGGCCCTGCTCGTCCTTTGGCTGTAGTCGAGCCACCGTTCGGCACGGGCCGTCGTATCCGCAATCGGGCCATCTGGGCGGTTGCGTTGTTCGCCGCCTCGGTCGCCCCGGCGGTCGTCGGCCTCGGCATCGCCAAGGCGACGGAAGAGGCAACCAACCTCGCCCAGCCATTGGCGTTGCTGTTCTGGATCATCGGCCTCCTGTTCGCGATCGCGGCGGCGGTCCCGACCTTGCGCTACTGGGACGGGCTTCCGGGTACGACGCGCTGGCTGGGGACGCTTCCTCTCCTGTCGATCTCACTGTTGCTCACCGTCGCGTTGCTCACGCCTCTGCTGATCTAGTGGCACCGGATTCTTGCGAGTGATTCGCACCTTGTTGCGACCAATTTGTGTCTGCTGCCGCGGCAGCAACGCGAGTAAAATCGGCGTCCATGGATTACGAGGCTTTCTTCACCAGCCATCTGGGACGTCTGCGCGACGAGGGACGGTATCGCGTCTTCGCCGAGCTCGAGCGCATCGTCGGCGCCTTCCCGCGCGCACGTTTTCATCGTGAGGGCCTGCCGCCGCGCGAGGTCACGGTCTGGTGCAGCAACGACTACCTGGCGATGGGTCAGCACCCCGCGGTCGTCGAAGCCATGCAGGCGGCGATCGGCGCCCAGGGATCCGGTGCCGGCGGCACGCGCAACATTTCCGGCACCAACACCCTGCATAATGCCCTGGAGCGCGAGCTCGCTCAGTTGCACCGCAAGCAGGCCGCCCTGGTTTTCACCTCGGGCTACGTCGCCAACGAGACGACCCTGCAGACGCTCGGCGCCATGCTGCCCGGCTGCGAACTCTACTCCGACGCCTTCAATCACGCCTCGATGATCGCCGGCATCCGCCACTCGGGAGCGGTGCGCAAGATCTTCCGCCACAACGACGTGCGCCATCTCGAGGAATTGCTGGCCGCCGCGGATCCTGCGACGCCCAAGATCGTGGCCTTCGAGTCGGTCTATTCGATGGACGGCGACATCTCGCCGATCAACGAGATCTGCGAGGTCGCTCACCGCTATCGCGCCCTCACCTATCTCGACGAAGTCCATGCCGTCGGCATGTACGGCGACCGCGGCGGCGGCGTCGCCGAGCGCGACGGCGCCCTCGACAAGGTCGATATCGTCCAGGCCACGCTTGCCAAGGCGTTCGGCGTGGTCGGGGGCTACATCGCCTCGACCGCGGCGACCGTCGATTTCGTACGCTCCTGCGGCTCGGGCTTCATCTTCACTACGTCCTTGCCGCCGGCGATCGCCGCCGCAGCGCTTGCGAGCGTCCGCCTGGTCAGCAGTCAGCCCGAGCTGCGCGTCCGCCATCAGGAACGCGCCGCCACCCTGAAGCGCCGCCTCGCCGCGGCCGGCCTGCCGGTGATGCCGTCGGTCACCCATATCGTGCCGGTCTTCGTGGGCGACGCCGCACTCTGCAAGCAGGCGAGCGATCTCCTGATGGATCGCCACGCCATCTACGTGCAGCCGATCAACTACCCGACCGTACCGCGCGGCACGGAGCGGTTGCGTCTGACGCCGACGCCGCTGCACGGCGACACGGAGATCGCCCATCTGGTCGAGGCCCTGCAGGATGTCTGGCAGACCCTCGGCCTCGCTCGCGCCTCCAAGGCGGCCGCAGAATAACGCGACGCCGCTAGCCTCAGGTGCCGGCCGCCCGCAGGACCCGGCCGATGATTTCCGCACCGGCGTCGATTTCCTGCTCGTTCCAGGCCGCGAAGCCGAGAAACAGGCCTCGACCGGTGATCCTTCCGGTGAAATGACGCGACAGCGGCCGTGCCGTCACGCCGGCCGCCGCCAGCCGCATCGAGATGTCGTTGTCGTCCTGCTGGTCGTCGAGGTGAACGAGAAGCTGCATGCCTCCCGCCGGCGGTGAGATCTGCACCCCCTCGCCCATCGCCGCCGCGAGCCGCTGCACCAGCCGATCGCGCCTTGCGCGATAGACGCGGGCCATCTTGCGGATATGGGCCGCGAAGTGACCATCGTCGATGAATTCGGCGAGCGCGTCCTGCACGGGAGGCGCCACGATCTGACCGCTGTGACGCTGAGCCTTCTCGATGACGTCGACGAACCCGTCGGGGACGATGGCGTAGCCGGTCCGGATATCCGCGAAGGTCGATTTCGAGAAGGTGCCGACATAGAAAACGCTACCGGTGTCGTCGAGCCCCTGCAGGGCAGCGACCGGCCTGCCGTCATAGTGGAACTCGCTGTCATAGTCGTCCTCGACGATCGCCGCGCCGATCGACGCTGCGAACGCGAGAATCTCCTGCCGTCGTTTGACGGGCATCAGCTGCCCGGTCGGATACTGGTGAGACGGCGTCACGAAGATCAGCCGCGGCCGATCGCTTCGCCCCGCGATCGACAATCCGCTGCGATCGAGGCCTATTCCCGCGACGCGGGCGCCGGCCGCTTCGAGAGCCGCACGCGCCCCACCGTAGCCGGGGCTTTCCACCCAGGCGAGATCGCCGGCATCGAGCAGCACCCGCGCAATGAGGTCGATCGATGCTTGAGCCGACGGCGTGACGATGACCTGTCGCGCGTTGGCCTTGACACCCCGATACTCGGACAGATGCCGGAGCAGCGCCGCCTGCAACGTCGGACGGTTCAGGGTCGACATGCTGGCAGCGTGCACATGGCGGGCAGCCCGCCGAAGGCAGCGCGCCCAAAGCTCGTGCGGAAATTCACGTGCGTCGGCCACGCCGGGAGCAAATGGCCGAGGGCGGCCTTCGTTCTCAAAAGGCCAATCGGTTCGGCCGAACCCCTCGGCCCAGCGTGACATCCGCAAACCGGCAGGGGCCCGGCGCGCACCTGCCTTGCCCACCTGCAGCGACGACCTCGCCAGCGGCGCGACGGTCGGCCGGCGGCCCTGCCCGACGTCGAGGTAGCCTTCCATCGCCAGCTGCTCGACGACGAGCGAGACGACGTTGCGCGACACTTTCAAATGACGCGACAGGTCACGGCTGGATGGCAGCCGATGGCCCGGCGGCAGCGCGCCGGCCAACACGGCCTGTCTCAGTTGATCGTAGAGCTGCTGTGTGAGTGTCCTGGCGCCCGATGGCAGAAGCTCGATATCGATCAGGCCGGAGAGAAGATGCGCCATGAAACTGGCCCTATATTCTTTCCAAGATTGGCTCTTTCTATATGGCCAGTCAAATCTATCCTTCGGCCGATCGCGCCCCGACGGAGCGCGGGAAACGCGCGCTGACGGAATCGTCCAATGGGTCCCCCACTCTCCCGCCGCATGGCGCTCTTCCTGTTCGCCATCGTCGTGGTGACCTGGGGACTGAATTGGACGGTGACGAAGACGATCGTCGACAGCGTCACACCGCTCTGGGCCACCGCGATCCGCTCCGCCATCGCCACCGTGATCCTGTTCGGCTTGCTGCTCGCGCGAGGCCAGTTCGTCGTCCCGCGCCGCGGCGACATTCCCGTCGTGCTGGTCGTCACCCTGTTCCACATGGTGGCGTTCGCCGCACTCGTGGCCTTCAGCCTCCAGTTCGTTCCTGTCGGCCGTTCGATCGTGCTGGGCTACACGACGCCGCTATGGGTCGCCCCGGTCGCCTGGCTGCTGCTGGGCGAGCCCGTGACGAGGCCGCGGCTGGCCGGGATCTGTCTCGGCCTGGCCGGACTTGCCGTCCTGTTCAATCCGCTGGACTTCGACTGGAACAACGATGCCGCACTGATCGGCAACGGTTTGGTCCTGCTGGCCGCCCTGTCCTGGGCCGTGAGCATTCTCTACGTCCGAGCGCACAGGTGGATATCGACACCGTTCCAGCTCGTCTTCTGGCAGGCCCTGCTCGCCACCGCCATTCTGTCCACCCTTGCCTTGTCGATCGATGGCGTGCCGCGGATCACCTGGAATTCTACCCTTGCAGGCGCCTTCCTCTATGCCGGCATATTCGGCACGGCGCTGGCCTACTGGGCAATGGCGATGGTCAATCGCAGCCTGCCGGCCACGACGACGTCGCTCGGTATCCTGGCAACGCCTGTCGTCGGCATGGCGAGTTCGACGATCGTACTCGGCGAGCCTCTCGAACTGCCGGTCATCGTCGCGATGGCCATGATCGTGAGCGGCATCGCGATCGGCATCGTTTCCGGCCGGACCTCGCGCGCTACTCCACCGTCCGCATCGTCCACAGACGCGAGCGCACCAGCACGACGACGATCATCAGTGCCATCGCCGCAGCCGGCAGGAGCATGGCGGCCTCGAGCCCCCAGATGTCGCAGATCGTCCCGGTAAGGAAGGCGCCGATCGGACCGCCGCCACTCAAGCCCAGCTGGAAGAGCGACATCAGCCGGGCGCGATGCGTGGCCGGCGCTACGATCTGCACCACGGTGCGGCTCTGGGTCATGGTGATGCCGGCACCGATCCCCCAGACGAAGTTCAGTGCCACGAAGACCGGGAACGGCGGCAGGAAAGACATCGCCAGCAGCACGACCGCACCGGTCATCACTGCCACACCGATCAGCCGACCGCGTAGCGTGAGGCGCCGCGCCAGCCCGACAAGCGCCATGCTGGCGACGATTGTCGCTGCCCAGAAGGCCAAATTGACATAGGAAAGTTCAAGGGCGCCGCCGTGATAGTTGTCGCGCACGACCAGCGGCAGCACGGCCATGAAGGGGCCGACGTAGAAAATCCCGACGCCGAAATTCAGCAGCAGCACCGGCCAGATCTGATCAGACCGGGCGGCAGCCGACACGCCTTCGCCCACGCTTTTCCAGAAACCGACAGGGGGCGTCGGGGGATGCGGCGGCGGATCGGGCAGCTTGTAGACGGCCAGGCAGCCTGCCAGCACCATGCCGGCATGCAGCAGCAGGAGCGGCACGGCCCCGAAGCGGTCGGCCGCCGACGCAAAGGCGATGCCGATGAGCTGGCCGCCGAACTGCAGGGCTGTCGCCAGGGCGACGGCCCGCGGCAATGCTCCCTGACGGGCCACGAACGGCAGCAGGGCATCGCGTGTCGGGATCGCAAAGGCGCCGATGGCACCGGCCGCGATGCCATAGGCAATCAGCAGAGGATAGCTCAGCGCCCCCGGCCCACCGCTCCACAGAAGCGCGGCCAGAGCCAGGGGCGGCGCGGCATAGAGCACGTGATAGCGCAGCAGCAGGCGCCGCGGATTGCCGCGATCGGCCACGAGGCCGCCCAGTGGCAGGAACAGCAGCGACGGCGCCATGACGGCGGCCTGGGCGACACCGACGGCGAAAGCGTCCATGCGCAGCACGACCGCCACCAGCCAGGGAAACAGCACCATCTGGATGCCGAGCGGCACGAACCAGGTGCCGAGGCCGGCTAGGTAGACGGGAAAGGCGGAGGACGTGGTTGCCGGCGGCGGGCTCTTGCCTTGATCCAAGACAAATCCATCTATATCTTGTAAGCACTTAGTGCATATTGTTCATTCGTTAGTCAAAGGCACTTATTTTCGTGTCGACCTTCAATCGCAATACCCTGGTCAAAGTCCTGGAGATCCTGGACAGCAGCCACCCCGAGGAGGCATTGGCCGCAGCCAAGCTCGCCTCCGCGATGGTACGCGAGGCCGGTCTTACCTGGGATCAGGTGATCGACGCCACCGCGCTGCCGCGTCCCCTGCCCGCCGCTGCCCCGGCTCCGGCCCCACCGCCGGCGCGCGCCGCGAATGCCGGCCCGTTCGGCTACTCGCGTCGTGAGCGCGACCTCTCGCCCCATGAGCAGTTCTTCATGGTGCTCCTGAGCCCGCGGACACCTGCCGATGTGAAGCGCAAGCTGCGCACCTGGGAAGCCCGGGTCCTCGATGGCGAGATCACGCCGCAGGAAAGCCAGGACCTGCAGTTCATGTACAAGAGCTTCGTCGCTGGCTGAGGCCGTTCGCTGCAGTGCGCTTTAGAAATCGGGGGACGTCGACAGCCGGAATGTCCGGGGTGCCCCGATCAGCAATGAGGTTGCCCCTCCTCCGCCCGCCCAGTCGCGACGGCCTGCAAGGCTTCGATTGGATGGCGCAGATCGAAGACACTGGTGATGCGGCGCTCGGCAAGCGACCGGCCGCACAGCACGATCATCCCGGCGTGATGCCGGTCGACCGAACACGTCCGGACGTAGCATCCGTTCCACACTCGATCCGAGCAGGAGTTGCTTACATGTCACACAGCATCTCGACCTTGCTGCGTCGAAATCTCAGCGATGTCTTCGGTGAGATTGATCCTGTCCGCCGGCGCGCTGCGCTCAAGGAATTATTCCATGAAGATGCCGTCTTCTACGATCCCAACAAGGGCGTACATCGCGGACATGCCGCGATCGACCATATCGCCGGCGTGATCAAGGCGACTCATCCGGACTTTCAGTATCAGCCGATCGCCGAGCCGGAAGCCGTTGGCGATGGCGGTCGGATCAAGTGGGTCTCCGGCTCCCCGGGAGCGGCGCCAGAATATGCTGGCACCGACTTCATCATTGCGCGGGACGGCAAGATTGCAGCCCTCTATCTTTTCTTCGATCCGCTTCCCTGACGTGATGGCCGACCGAAGATACGGCAAGTCCACAACGCCCCACCAAGCCCATCGCGTGAGTGTGCCGGAAAGGAAACGTGCAGCATGGATAGCCGCACCCTCAGTGCCTACGATCGAGACGCTGGCACCTTCGCGGATGACTGGCACTCACAACCCGCCCCCACGGATCTTCATGCTGCCGTAAAAGCCTTCTTCGTCGAGGGGCCTACAGCCGATATCGGTTGTGGCAGTGGGCGCGATGCCGCTTGGCTCAATTCGGCCGGTTATCCCACGACCGGGTTCGATGCTTCCGACGGGCTGCTGAACGAGGCAAGGCAACGATATCCTGCCATCCGATTTGTCCATTCGGAACTGCCCGCGCTCGACAATATCGCACCTGGCAGTTTCGCAAATGTGCTCTGCGAGACGGTCATCATGCACCTCCCGACGGAAGCGATCTCTCCGTCCGTCGAGCGGCTTGTCGACATCCTCGTCCCACGCGGCATGCTATATCTCTCGTGGCGAGTGACGGAAGCCGCCGACCGCCGCGATGAACATGGCCGCCTCTATGCCGCCTTCGATCCGGCTCTCGTCCTGACGCCTTTGAGGGCCACATCGATCAGATCAGACGAGCAGATTGGCAGCATCTCCTCCGGGAAGCTGATCCGACGCCTGGTTGCGCAGAAGGGCGCCTGACGACGGCAGATCGGGAATTTCCCGCGTCTTCGTCCTGTTCCGAGACGGCCGTCAGGCGGCGAGCAGAACGCTCTGTTCGCGCTCGAGGACGCGCTTCACCGCCGGACGTGCCAGCATGCGATCCTTCCAAGCCGTGTAGTTCGCGAGATCACCCATCGGCAGGCCGATCCGCTTGCCCCAGCCGTAGAAGACGAGCGCATAGCCGTCGACCACCGAGAAGTCGTCGCCGAGGATCCAAGTCTTGCCGGCGAGCAGGCCGTCGATTTCCTTGAGATTGGCATGGAAGTTCTCACGTCCGACCGACTTCAGGTGGTCGAACACGGCAGTATCGGTGGCAAAGCGCTCGGGCCGGCCGATATGCGTGAAGTTCGGATGCACGGCATTGGAGAACCAGGCCATCAGCGAGATGGCACGCGCCCGCTGCACGGGATCCTTGGGCATGAGTTGCGGCGCGTACTTGCCCGCGACATAGTCGAGGATCGCGGTGTTTTCGACGATGGTCCCCTCGTCCACCGCCAGTGCCGGCACGCGGCCACGTGGATTGACCTTGAGATACTCGGGCGTCCTCTGTTCGCTCTTGGCGAAGCTCAGGGCCTGCGACTCGTAGGCCGCACCGCTTTCTTCCAGGCCGATATGCGACGCGGTCGAGCAGGCACCGGGGGCATAGTAAAGCTTGAGCATGATGGTTTCCTCTCTCCGACTGTCATCCGTCGCTCTGCATCGGCGCGGAGGCTCCCCCGCACGCAACGACGTCAGAGCGGGTGTGTGCTGCCGTTGGGGCGAACGCGGTGGAGGAATTCGCGACCGATCTTCACGCGCTTCTCACCGTCGTATTCGACGATATCGGCGGTGGCATAGGTCTCGGTCCAGTTGGACGGCAGGAACGAGCCCGTCCCCACCACGTCGATCGGTGCCTTGGCTTCGGCCATCACGCGGCACTTGGCCGGGCCGAACCCCGAGGAGGCCACGATCTTCACGGCGCTGAAGCCGGCACGATCGAGTTCGGCACGCAGGTGGAAGATCGCCGCCGCCGACACGCCGGTGCCGACCAGGTAGCGCAGTTCCGCTTCACTGCGATAGCCGCGGATCGATTCGGGCGAGAAGCGCTCCAGCACGGCATAGGACGACGCTGGATCCAGCCCTTCGACATAGCGCCCGCCGGTCGTGTCGAGGCGGAAGGAGAGCAGTCCCTTGGCCGCCATCTCGGGGAAACGGCGGCAGACCTCCAGCGAGTCGGAGACCTCGCGGGCGAAGTAGTCGACCAGCACGGTCATCGGCTCGCCGGGGAAAGTCTCGGCAAACATCTCGGCGGCACGAAGCGTCGAGCCGGCATAGCCGATCAGCGCGTGCGGCATGGTGCCGAGGCCCTGCTCGCGACCGAAGAAATGCGCCGTAGCGTGCGTGGCATTGCCAATGAAGCCAGTGGCGCCGACCTTGCGCTTGGCGCGCGCCGAGCCCACCGACGCGGCATAGGCCATCATCTCGGCCATCTCGCGGCCGGCGCAATGGCGTGCATCCATGGCCAGGAACGCCGCCTTCGGCAGGTCGGCGCACATGGTCCAGGCGTTGTAGGCCGCGACGCAGGCGGGGCCGAGCTTCTGCAGGAAGATCGTCTCGAGGTCGACGAGATGGAAGAAGGAGCCGGTGATGTACATCATCGGCTCACCGGCACCGACCCATTTGCCCTCGCCGTAGCGCAGGTCGATGTCGAGTTCGGTATTGCGATCCCGCCTGGTCGCCTCGAGCCATTCCAGGGCCAGCCGCGGCGCGAACACCACGGGCCGGCGCATGAAAATCGCATAGGTGACACGGGCATCGCCGAAGCGGCCAATCACCTGCTTCGTGCGATTGAAGTAGTGATCGGTGTAACGGGAAATCTCCCCGTTGCTCGGCTGCGTCATCGATTTCCCCCGGGTATCCCGCCGCGCTCGCTTTTTGTTTTGATCAGACGGCGGGACGGGCCCGGGCGACCGACAGGCGCTCGGCCTTGAGCTGCTCGGCCAGCAGGAACGCGAGTTCGAGCGCCTGGCTGGCGTTGAGCCGCGGGTCGCACTGCGTCTCGTAACGCTCGTTCAGGTTCTCGACCGTGATGTCGGTCGAGCCGCCGATGCACTCCGTCACTTCCTGGCCGGTCATCTCGAAATGCACGCCGCCGGGATGCGTACCCTCGGCGCGGTGCACCGCGAAGAAGGCCTTCACCTCGTTCAGGATGGCATCGAACTGGCGCGTCTTCCTGCCGTTCGACGCGGTGATGGTGTTGCCGTGCATGGGATCGCACGACCACACGACCGTCCGCCCCTCGCGCTTCAGCGTGCGCACCAGGGCCGGCAGCTTGTCGCCCACCTTGTCGGCACCCATGCGCGCGATGATGACGATACGGCCCGCCTCGTTGGTCGGGTTCAGCGCATCGATCAAGCGCAACAGATCGTCGGTCGGCATGGTCGGGCCGGCCTTGAAGCCGATCGGGTTGCGAACGCCGCGCATGAACTCGACATGCGCCCCATCCGGCTGGCGCGTGCGATCGCCGATCCACAGCATGTGGGCCGAACAGTCGTACCAGTCGCCCGAGGTGGAATCGACGCGGGTCAGCGCCTCCTCGTACTGCAGCAGCAGCGCCTCGTGGCTGGTGAAGAAATCGGTCTCGGCGATCTGCGGCGTCGTCGCCGAGGTGAGACCGCAGGCGGCCATGAAGTTCAGTGTCTCGTCGAGACGGGCGGCGAGATCCTGGTAACGCTCCGACGCGGGCGAAGCCCGCACGAAGTCGAGATTCCAGCGATTGACCTCGTGCAGGTCGGCATAGCCGCCCTGGGCGAAGGCGCGCAGCAGGTTCAAGGTTGCGGCCGACTGGTTGTAGGCCTGCACCATGCGCTCCGGGTCGGGGAGGCGCGCGGCGGCCGTGAACTCGAAGCCGTTGACGTTGTCGCCACGGTAGGACGGCAGCTCGACGTCGCCCACCTTCTCGACATTGGACGAGCGCGGCTTGGCGAACTGGCCGGCCATGCGGCCCACCTTCACCACCGGCACGCCGGCGCCATAGGTCAGCACGACAGCCATCTGCAGCAGCACGCGGAACGTGTCGCGGATGTTGTTGGCCGAGAAGTCGGCGAAGCTCTCGGCGCAGTCGCCGCCCTGCAGCAGGAAAGCCTCGCCGTTCGCCACCTTGGCGAGTGCGGTCTTGAGCTTGCGTGCCTCGCCGGCGAAGACCAGCGGCGGATAGCGGCGCAGACGCGCTTCGGCGCCGGCCAGAATGGCGGCATCGGGATAGACCGGCATCTGCAAAGCCGGCCGGCTGCGCCAGCTGGTCGGTGACCAGTCGGCTGCACTCGAACTGCGGGACTGCGCTTTCGCGGCCGCCTTGGACGGACCCTGAATCGCGGTCATCTACTCCTCCTGAACCCGGCGGCCAGAGACATGGGGCCGCTTCGGGGGTCGTGAACCTATACGCGCTGTGGATAAAAAACCAGACGGGGCAAAAGCCGCCTAAGTCACTCTCCGATCACTCTGCGGCTGCTTTGGCCGGCGCGACATCGGCACGTGCCGTGCGCATGGTGACGAACTCCTCGCCTGCCGTCGGATGGATGCCGACCGTCGCGTCGAACTGCGCCTTGGTGGCCCCGGCCTTCACGGCGACGGCCAGCCCCTGAATCAGTTCGGCGGCATCGTCGCCCACCATGTGGACGCCGACCACCTTATCGGTCGCGGCCTCGACGATCAGTTTCATGAAGGTGCGCTGGTGACGGCCGGAGATCGTGTACTTCATCGGCCGGAAGGCGGCCGTGTAGACGCGCAGTTCACCCAGTTGCAGCCTCGCCTGCTCCTCGGTGAGACCGACATTGGCAAGTTCGGGCTGGCAGAACACCGCCGACGGGACATCCCGATGGTCGGCCTTGCGCGGCTTCTTGCCGAATTCGGTGTCGGCGAAGCAATGGCCTTCCATGATGGCGACCGGCGTCAGGTTGATGCGGTCGGTGACGTCGCCCACGGCCCAGATATTGTCGGCCGTGGTCTTCGACCACTCGTCGACCGCAATGGCGCCCTTCTTGTCGAGCTGCACGCCGACCTTCTCCAGGCCAATGCCCGCCGTATTGGGGGCACGCCCGGTGGCGTACATCACGCAATCGGTCTCGAACATGCTGCCGCCCGGCGTATGGACTTCGTAGGGGCCGCTCTTGCCGTCGGCGCCTTTGGCCACGATGCGGCCGATCTCCATCTCGGTGCGCAGGCGAATGCCGCTCTCGGCGAGCGCTTCATGGACGAACGTGCGGCATTCCTCGTCGAAGCCGCGCAGCACCCGGTCGCGGCGCAGGACAAGGTCGACCTTGGCGCCGAGACCGTTGAAGATGCCGGCGAACTCGACAGCGATATAGCCCGCCCCAACGATGGTGATGCGCTTGGGCATCGCCGGCAGATGGAAGGCCTCGTTGGAGGTAATGGCGTGCTCGCGGCCCGGAATGTTCGGGATCACCGGGTGTCCGCCCGTCGCGATCAGGATCTTGTCGGCCGTGAAGCTCTGCTCGCCCACCATGACGGTGTGACGGTCGGCAAGCCGCCCCCGCCCCATATGCAGCTTCACGCCGGCGCCATCGAGCAGGCGTAGATAGACGCCGTTGAGGCGGTCCACTTCCTTGGCGACGTTGTCGCGCAAGGTTGCCCAGGTATGAGTGGGCGTCGGCACGGACCAGCCGAAAGCGGCGGCATCCTCGAACTCGTGGGCGAACTTGGAACCGTAGACCAGGAGCTTCTTCGGCACGCAGCCGCGGATCACGCAGGTGCCGCCGACCCGAAAGTCCTCGCAGATACCGACGCGCGCGCCGTAGCCCGCGGCAATGCGTGAGGCGCGAACGCCGCCGGAGCCGGCGCCGATGACAAAGAGATCGTAATCGTAGGCCATGAGATATCCACAGAGGAGAACAAAACCTCAACGCGGCCATATTTCGGTCGCGGCGCCGACTATATCGGGGCCTAGACGGCGCGGTAAGGAGACTTCCGATTGTATCGGTCGTTTCTGATACAACTTTAAGGATATGTCCGATGCCGAAGCTTTTTCTCCTGTCCGTCGCCCTGCTGGCCTTGGCCGCCCCTGTCCTGGCGCAGACCGCTGCGCCCACGCCGCCGGCCAGTTCCCGCAGCACTGGCGGCGTCATGCGCTACGACACCAACAAGGACGGCGTCGTCGATCGCGACGAATGGAAGGCCGGCCAGGAAGCCCGCTTCAAGCGCCTGGATGCCAATGGCGACGGCAAGCTCACCCAGGACGAGTTGTTTGCCGGCACGCCGGCGGCCGGCAACAGCGTGCTGCCGAGCGATCGACAGGCCAGCCGCCAGTCGAGCTACTTCCAGCGGCTGGATACGAACAAGGACGGCTTCGTCACCCTGGCCGAATTCATGGCCCAGGGCGAACTCAACTTCGCCCGCTGCGACCTCGACAAGAACGGCAAGATCGACGCTGCCGAGTGCCGCCAGGCACTGCAGCAGCGGCGCTAGGTCGCCGGACATTGCGAGACCGCCTTCCGCGTCGAGGCGGAAGGCGGCGCCAGGTCCTCCTCCAGGCTTGCCCGAGATCAGGAACTTTCGGCGTGCATGATGTCGCCGAACAGGTGCCAGGTATCGCCTTGGAAGCGCTGCAGCTGGACGGCCTGGATCGGGTAGAAATCCGTCGGGCTGGTGCTGACGGTGATCCCCGGCAGCAACAGCGGGACTTTCAGCTTCTGGTGATTGGCGGCCTGACGCATCAGGTTCTCGCGTGTCAGATTGTCTCCGCACTTCTTCAGCGTCTCGTGCATCAGGAACGAGACGGCATAGGCGAAGACATTCGAGGCGTCGGTCAGGTTGCCCTGTGGGTTGGATTTGGCCATCCAGGCTCGCCACAGCTTCATGTCGGGATGGTCGTCCCACTGCTTGTCGGTGGGGTCCATCAGATAGGCCGCGGTGAGAATACCCTGACTGTTCTCGAAGCCCGCCGGCTTCATGGTCGAGGCCACCGAAGCAGAGACGTTGTTGAGATACTGCGCCGGCTTCCAGCCGATGTCGGCGGCCTTGCGGATCGCCTGGGCGGCGAACTTCGGCGTGGCGATGTTGAAGAAGACGTTCGCGCCGGTGTCCTTGAGCTGGATGATCTGACTGTCGACGGTGGGGTCCGTCACCTCGTAGGTGACGTGCTTGGCGACCCTTCCACTCTCCTTGCCCAGCCCTTCCCGGAACCCCTCCCAGTAGTCCTTGCCGTAATCGTCGTTCTGCATCAGCACGCCGATCTTGGGATCCTTCACGTTGGTCAGGATGTGCTTGGCGTAGATCACGCCCTCGGTGTGGTAGTCGGGCTGGAAGCCCATCGTCCACGGGAACTCCTTGGGATTGCCCCACTTCGAGGCGCCGGTCGCCACGAAGAGCTGCGGTACCTTCTTCTGGTTCATGTATTTGTGGATCGCCGTATTGGTCGGCGTGCCGAGTGTATTGAAGGTGCAGAAGACCTTTTCCTGCTCGACCAGCTCGCGGATCATCTCGACGGTCTTGGCGGGATTGTAGCCGTCGTCGCGGGTCAGGAACTTCACCATGCGGCCATTGATGCCGCCCGCCTCGTTGACGCTCTTCCAGTAAGCATCGATCGTCTTGCCGATCACGCCATAGGCCGAGGCTGGTCCGCTGTAGGGGTTGGTGTGGCCGATCTTGATTTCCTTGTCGGTCACCCCGTCGTCGTACTTCTTCTGGGCAAACGCTACGCCGGACGCGGACAGGATGGCGGCAGTCGATGCGCCGCCGATGAACGTACGCCTGCTGGTTTTCAACGTTGCCTCCTTGGTTGAACGCTTCGACTCCCTCTTGATTTGTGCTTTATGCAGAACAGGGTTGCGCGAAACCGGGGGCTTGAAAAGGGAAAACCACCTGCCGTGTTGTGACCAGTTCGATGCTGCAGCGCAAAAAAAAGGGCCGCCAAGCCTGAGCTGGCGGCCCTCGCCGGTGCGAAGCGGTTTGCTCAGCTGCTCTCGGCGTGCAGCACGTCGCCGAACAACTCCCAGCTGTCGCCCTTGAAGCGGGCGAGCTGGATGGCCTGGATCGGATAGTAGTCGGTCGGGCTTGTGCTGATGGTGATGCCCGGCAGCACCATCGGGATGCGCTGATTCTTGAAGCTGGCCGCCTGGCGCATGACGTTGGCGCGCGTCAGCTCATCGCCGCACTTCTTCAAGGTCTCCTTCATCAACGACGAGACGGCATAGGCGAAGGCGTAATTGACGTCGCCCTGGTCGGCGTTGGGCATGTACTTGGTCATCCACTCCCGCCATGCCTTGATGTCTTCGTGGTTGGCCCACTGCTTGTCGGTCGGGTCCATGATGTAGGACGAGGACAGAATGCCCTGGCTGTTCTCGAAGCCCGCCGGCTTCATCACCGAGGCCACAGAAACCGAGACATTGGTGAGGTAGTGTGCCGGCTTCCAGCCGATGTTGGTCATCGCGCGGATCGACTGGGCCGCGAACTTGGGCGTCGAGATGTTGATGAAGACGTTCGAGCCGGAATCCTTGAGCTGGATGATCTGCGACTCGACCGTGGGATCCGTGATTTCGTAGGTAACGAGCTTGACGTTCTTGAGGGCGTCCTTGCCCAGCCCCTCCTTGATGCCGTCCCAGTAATCCTTGCCGAAATCGTCGTTCTGCATCAGCACGCCAACCTTGGCGTCCTTCACGTTCGCCAACGCATGCTTGGCGTAGATGATGCCCTCGGTGCGATAGTCGGGCTGGAAGCCCATCGTCCAGGGAAACTCCTTGGGATTGCCCCACTTCGTGGCGCCGGTCGATACGTAGAGGTGCGGCACCTTCTTCTGATTCACGTATTTGTGGATCGCCGTGTTGGTCGGCGTGCCCAGCGTATTGAACAGGCAGAGCACCTTCTCCTGCTCGACCAGTTCGCGCGTCACCTCGACCGACTTCGCCGGATTGTAGCCGTCGTCGCGGGTCACGAATCTGACCATGCGGCCGTTGATGCCACCCTGATCGTTGACGGCTTTCCAGAACGCCTCGTGACCCTTGCCGATCACGCCGTAGGCCGAGGCCGGACCGCTATAGGGGCAGAAATGCCCGATCTTGATTTCCTTGTCGGTTGCGCCGTCGTCGTACTTCTTCTGGGCGCGCACGACAGCCGGAGCAGCAAGCAACGCCACGGCCGAAACGCCACCCAGGAAACCACGCCTGTTCGTAATCAACGCTTCCTCCTCCTTCTTCGAGATTTATGGGAGGAGCCTGTGCTGAATGGCCCTCTTTGGGAAGAGCCAAGGCTTTCATAGAGAATGCAAGGCAGGGCTGGCACACGCTCAGCGTGCCGCATAAGAAAGACTACCCCCTGATGGAGTTCCAATGGCTGATCTTTCTGCCTTTCCGATCACGGCTCGCTGGCCGGCCCGGCATCCCGATCGGATCCAGCTCTACTCCCTGCCCACCCCTAACGGCGTGAAGGTCTCGATCCTGCTCGAAGAGCTGGGACTCCCCTACGAGCCCCATCGCATCGACATCATGAAGAACGAGACCTGGACGCCCGAATTCCTGTCGCTCAATCCCAACGGCAAGATTCCGGCGATCATCGACCCCGATGGTCCGGACGGACAGCCGATCGGCCTGTTCGAATCGGGGGCGATCCTGCTCTATCTCGCCGACAAGACCGGCCGCTTCGTTCCGGCCGATCCGGCAGGGCGCTGGGAGGCGATCCAGTGGGTCTTCTTCCAGATGGCGGCGATCGGGCCGATGTTCGGCCAGGTCGGCTTCTTCAACAAGTTTGCCGGCAAGGACTATCCCGACAAGCGGCCACTCGAACGCTATGTCGGCGAGTCCAGACGGCTGCTCGGCGTGCTCGAGGCGCGGCTCGAGGGCCGCGACTGGCTGGCCGGCAAGGACTACGGCATCGCCGACATCGCGACGCTCGGCTGGGTGCGCAACCTGATCACCTTCTACGAAGCGCGCGACCTCGTGGCCTACGATACGCTGAAGAACGTGCCGACCTGGCTCGACCGCTGTCTCGCCCGTCCGGCCGTCCAGCGCGGCCTCACCCTGCCGGCCGCGGGCTGAGGCGCAGGCCTCGGCGGCGGTCAGGAAGGGCGGCCAGAAAAGGCTGTCACGAACTCTCCGCCGACATCACGTCGCCGAACAGGTCCCAGCTGTCGCCCTTGAACCGCGACAGCTGGACGGCCTGCAGCGGATAGAAGTCTGTCGCGCTGGTGTTGACGGTGATGCCGGGCAGCAGCCCCGGCAGGCGCAGCTTCTGGAAACTCGCGGCCTGGCGCATCAGGTTGGCGCGCGTCAGCTCATCGCCGCACTTCGTCAGCGTCTCCTTCATGAGGTTGGCGACGGCGAAGGCATAGACGTAGTTCAGGTCGGCCTGGTTGGCGTCCGGCATCCACTTCGAGATCCAGGCACGCCAGAGCTTCATCTCGGCATCATCCGCCCACTGCTTGTCGGTCGGATCCTTGAGATACTGCGCCGTGATGATCCCCTGCCCGTTCTCCAGCCCGGCGGGCTTCATGACGGCCGCGACCGACACCGAAATGTTGTTGAGATAGTGCGCGGGCTTCCAGCCGATATTGGCCATGGCACGGATCGCCTGGGCGGCAAATTTAGGCGTCGTGATGTTGAAGAACACATTGGCGTCCGAGGCCTTGAGCTGGATCACCTGACTGTCGACGGTGGGATCGGTCTGCTCGTAGGAGACGTGCTTCACGACCTTGTCGACGTTCTTGCCGAGCCCCTCCTTGAAGCCGCCCCAGTAATCCTTGCCGTAGTCGTCGTTCTGCATCAGGACGGCGATACGCGGTTCCTTGACGTTGGCCAGGATGTGGTGGGCGTAGATCTTGCCCTCGGTGTGGTAGTCGGGCTGAAAGCCCATGGTCCACGGGAACTCCTTCGGGTTGCCCCACTTCGAAGCGCCGGTGGCCACATAGAGCTGCGGTATCTTTTTCTGGTTGAGATATTTGTGGATCGCCGTGTTGCTGGGCGTCCCGAGCGTATTGAAGGTGCAGAACACCTTCTCCTGCTCGACCAGTTCGCGCGTCACCTCGACGGACTTCGCCGGATTGGCGCCATCGTCGCGCGTCACGAAGCGCACGGTGCGGCCGTTGATGCCGCCCGCTTCGTTGACGCTCTTCCAGAAGGCTTCGAGGCCCTTGCCGATCACGCCGTAGGCCGATCCCGGGCCGCTATAGGGACAGAAATGGCCGAGCTTGATCTCCTTGTCGGTAACGCCCTCATCGGCTTTCCTCTGCGCCCGAACCGCGGGGGATGACACTGTCAGCACTGCCGCGGCCGATGCACCGCCGATGAAACCACGCCTTCTGGTGAACAACGTTTCCTCCTCCGGTGATTGCCGGAAGCTTCCGCCCGTCCGAGCCGGTTGGAAAGGCTGTTGCCTTGGCCCGTTTCGCAGAGAGCGTCAGCCCTCCGCCGTCACGATGTCCCCGAACAGTTCCCAGCTTTCGCCCTTGAACCGGGCCAGCCGCATCGACTGGACAGGGTAGAAATCCGTCGGGCTGGTATCGACGGTGATGCCGGGCAGCAGCAGCGGGACCCTGAGCGCGCGATGGCTGGCGGCCTGGCGCATCAGATTGGCCCGCGTGAGGTCGTCGCCGCATTTCCTCAAGGTTTCGTGCATCAGTGACGTAACGGCATAGGCGAAGACGTAGTTGGCGTCGGCCTGCACCGCAGCCGGCATCCACTTGGTCATCCAGGCCCGCCACACCTGCATCTCGGCATCGTCAGCCCACTGCGGATCGGTGGGATCCTTGAGATACTGCGCAGTGACGATGCTCTGGGCGTTGTCGAGGCCGGCCGGCCTCATCACCGTGCCGACCGAGGCCGACACGATGTTGAGGTAGTGAGCCGGCTTCCAGGCGAGGTCGGCTGCCTTGCGGATCGCCTGCGCCGCCGCCTTGGGCGTGGTCACGTTGAAGAAGACGTTGGCCCCGGAGGCCGCAAGCTGGATCATCTGGCTGTCGACGGTGGGATCGGCGACCTCGTAGGTCACGTGCTTCACGACCTTGCCAGCACTGGGGCCAAGCGCTTGCTTGAAACCTTCCCAGTAATCCTTTCCGTAATCGTCGTTCTGCATCAGCACGCCGATCCTGGGATCCTTCACGTTGGCCAGGATATGGCGGGCGTAGATCGCGCCTTCGGTGTGGTAGTCGGGCTGGAAGCCCATCGTCCACGGGAACTCCTTGGGCTTGCCCCACTTCGAGGCCGCCGAAGCGACGTAGAGCTGCGGCACCTTCTTCTGGTTGAGGTATTTGTGGATCGCCGTATTGCTCGGTGTGCCCAGGGTGTCGAACAGGCAGAGCACCTTCTCCTGCTCGACGAGCTGACGGATCAGTTCGACGGTCTTGGCCGGCGAGTAACCATCGTCGAGCGAGATGAACCTGATCCTGCGCCCATTGATGCCGCCCGCCTCGTTGACGCTCCTCCAGTAGGCGTCGATGCACTTGCCGATGATGCCGAGGCTCGAGGCCGGGCCGCTATAGGGGCCGGTGTGGCCGATCCTGATTTCGCTGTCGGACGCGCCGTCGTCGTATTTCTTCTCGGCCGACGCCCGCATCGCCTGCAGCCCCGCGATCGCCGATGCACCGGCCGCGAAACCACGCCCCACGAAATCACGCCGACGCATACGCCCTCTCCCCCGGAAGCAGAACCGGCGCGTGCTTGCCCATGAAATGAGGCAAAAAAGAGAAGGCCGCCTTGCGGCGGCCTTCGAAGCATTCTCTAGCCCTGCAGCTTTCAGGAGCCTTCGGCCGACATGACGTCGCCGAACAGATCCCAGGTCTCGCCCTTGAAGCGCGCGAGCTGCACCGACTGGATCGGGTAATAGTCACTCGGGCTGGTGTTGATGGTGATGCCGGGCAGAAGCAGCGGCAGCTTGTACTTCTGGAAGTTCGCCGCCTGGCGCATGACGTTCTCGCGCGTGAGCTCGTCGCCGCACTTCTTCAGGGTTTCATGCATCAGCGAGGCAACCGCAAAACCGAACACGTGGTTGGCGTCGGCCTTGTTGGAGCCCGGCATCCACTTGTCCATCCAGGCGACCCACGCCTTGAAGTCGTCGGTGTTCTCCCACTGCTTGTCCGTCGGGTCCTTGAGATACTGCGCCGTGATGATGCCCTGGCTGTTGTCCAGACCGGCGGGCTTCATCACCGAGCCGACCGACGCCGACACGTTGTTGAGATACTGCACCGGCTTCCAGCCGATATCGGCGGCCTTGCGGATCGCCTGGGCGGCCGCCTTGGGCGTGGCGATGTTGAAGAAGACGTTGGCCCCCGAGTCCTTGAGCTGGATCACCTGGCTGTCGACCGTGGGATCGGTGACCTCGAAGGTCACGTGCTTCACGACCTTGCCGCTGTCCTTGCCCAGCCCTTCCTTGAAGCCGTCCCAGTAGTCCTTGCCGTAGTCGTCGTTCTGCATCAGCACGCCGATCTTGGGATCCTTCACATTGGCCAGGATGTGCTTGGCGTAGATCACGCCCTCGGTGTGGTAGTCGGGCTGGAAGCCCATCGTCCACGGGAACTCCTTGGGCTTGCCCCACTTCGAGGCGCCGGTCGCCACATAGAGCTGTGGCACCTTCTTCTGGTTCATGTACTTGTGGATGGCGGTGTTGTTGGCCGTGCCCAACGTGTTGAAGAGGCACAGCACCTTCTCCTGCTCGACGAGCTGGCGCGTGAGCTCCACGATCTTCGCCGGGTTGTAGCCGTCGTCGAGTGTCAGGAACTTGATCTTGCGGCCATTGACGCCGCCCGCGTCGTTGACGCCCTTCCAGTAGGCTTCGAGCGTCTTGCCGATCTGCCCGTAGGACGATGCCGGGCCGCTATAGGGGCCGGTATGGCCGACCTTGATCTCCGTGTCGCTCGCGCCATCGGAGTATTTCTTCTGGGCGCGAACGGCGGGTGCCGCCACGCTCATCATCGCGAGAGCGGACGCGCCGCCCACGAAACCACGCCTATTCGTACGCACCATTAACCTCCCTTGTTGACAGTCAAACCGGAATATTCACCCCAATTCCGGCCCAAAAGAAGGCCGCACGCGGCGGCCTTCCCGTCTCGGTTGTTACCGAGCACTCCGCATCTTGCGCCACGCCATGGCGACGCCGCCGGCAATTCCCATCGGCATCAGGTAGATAATGGCGATCAGCAGGACACCGAACACCGTATAGGCCGACAGATCGAACGGCAGGCCGAGATCGTTCTTCACGAACTGCGACAGGGCCTGCGCCGAATTGTCGACCAGCACGTAGAAGATGCCGCCGATCACCGAGCCGGTCAGCGAGCCGATGCCGCCCACCACCAGGCCGATCAGGAACTTGATCGACAGGAAGATGTTGAAACTGTCGGGCGCCACGAAGGCGATGGCCGAGGCCGAGAGCGCGCCGGCAATGCCGGTATAGGCCGCGCTGATGCCGAAGGTGACGGTCTTGTAGAGGGCGGTGTCGATCCCCATCGTGTCGGCTGCCATGTACTGGTCGCGGATCGCCATCATGGCGCGGCCGCTGCGGCTGTTCAGCATGTTGGCCGCCGCCCAGAACAGCACCACCATCACGATCAGGCAGAAATAGTAGAGCCACTGGTCTTCAGTCAGCGGCAGGCCGAACGGCACCTCGGGCTTCATCAGGACGATGCCCTGAACGCCGCCGGTCAGGCCCTCCAGCCACTTGTATTTCAGGATCTGCGGCACTGCGAGGGCCAGCGCGAAGGTCGCGAGTGCCAGATAATGGCCCTCGAGCTTCAGGGCCGGCAGGCCGAAGAGATAGCCGACGATGAAGCAGACGATGGCCGCCGCAGGGATCGTCGCCCAATAGGGTACGTTCAACTGATCCATCAGGACGGCGGCCGTATAGGCCCCCACCGCATAGAAGGCGCCGTGGCCCAGCGAGAACTGGCCGTTGAAGCCCGTGAGCAGATTGAGCCCCAGCACCGCGATCGAGGCGATGATCATGGTGCTGACCAGGAACAGCCGATAGTCCGACACGACATCCGGCAGGACGGGCTGCAGGAGTGGCACCACGAAGGCGAGGACGACGATGCCGAGAACCCATTTTTTCGACGCGCTGGCCATTGCTCAGACCCTCTTCACGACGACGCGGCCGAACAGGCCGGCGGGTTTCACGGTCAGCACGAAGATGACGATGATCAGCGCAACGGTGAGTTTCTCGCCGTTGCCGATGATGTAGACGCCGGTCGCCTTCTCGATCTGGTTGCCGGCGTAGGCCACCATGTTCTCCAGGATGCCGACGATGAAGCCGCCCGCCACCGCTCCCGCCGGGTTGGAAATGCCGCCCACCAGCGCGCTCGCGAAGGCGTAGAGCAGGATGCCCGCCATCATGTTGGGATCGAGGTAGACGATGTGCGCCACCATGATGCCGGCCACCGCACCGACCGAGGCCGCAAGCCCCCAGCCCAGCGCCAGCATCCAGTCGACGCGCACGCCGACCAGGCGCGCCATCTGCGGGTTCTGCGCCGCTGCACGCATCGCAAGCCCGAGCGGCGTGTAGCGGAAGAAGATGAACAGCAGGCCGAGCACGATCAGGGTCACCATCACGACGCCGAGCTGGTGCGGGCCGATGACGCCAGCGATGCCGAAGCTCGATTTCGGGAAGGGCGACGGATACTCCTTGATCAGGTAGCTCCAGATCGCGCCGGCGACCGAATTGAAGATCGCCAGGAGGCCGATGAACACCACGATGATCGACAGAACAGGCGCATTGTGCAGCGGTCTCAGGATCAATCGTTCGATCAGCACTCCCATCAGGAAGGAGATCGCGACCGCCAGCACGAAGGCCGCCCAGAAGCTCAAGCCCCAGGTCATCAGCTGCCAGCTGATGTAGGTCGAGAACATCGCCATCTCGCCCTGAGCGAAATTGATGTGGTCGGTCGACACGTAGATCATGACCAGCGCCAGGGCGACGCAGGCATAGATCGCGCCGTTGGCCAGGCCCGAGGCGATCTGCTGGAGAAACTGTTCCATGGGTGCGCCTCAGTAGCCGAGATAGGACTTGCGGACGTTCTCGTCGTTCTTCACGACGTCGGCCGGACCGGACATCACGACCTTGCCGGTCTCCAGAACGTAGGCATGGGTCGCAAGGTCGAGCGCCAGGGCGGCATTCTGCTCGACCAGCAGGATACTAACCTTCTCCTCTTCGTTGATGCGCCGCAGGATGCGGAAGATCTCCTGCACGATCAGCGGCGCCAGGCCGAACGACGGCTCGTCGAGCAGCATCAGGCGCGGCTTCAGCATCAGCGCCCGGGCGATCGCCAGCATCTGCTGCTCGCCGCCAGAAAGCGTGCCGGCCTGCTGCTGGATGCGCTCCTTCAGGCGCGGGAAGTAGGCGAAGACCCGGTCGAGCTCGTCCTTCACACCCTGCTTGTCGCGCCGCGTATAGGCGGCGATGCGCAGATTCTCGTCCACTGTCATGGTGGTGAAGGTGCCGCGTCCCTCGGGCACGTGGGCGATGCGGCGACGGACGATCTCCTCCGTCGCCAGTCCCCTGATGTTCTTGCCGTCGAAACGGATCGTGCCGTCGGTCTTCACCATGTTGCAGATGGCGCGGAGCGTCGTGGTCTTACCCGCTCCGTTTGCCCCCAGCAGGGTGGTGATGCCGCCGGTCGGTATCTCGAACGCGACGTCGTAAAGGGACTGAGTCTGGCCGTAGAACGCCTTGAGGCCGCTGACTTCGAGCAGTGCCGCCATTACGCAGTCCCCAGATAGGCGCGGATCACTTCCGGATCGCGCTGCACTTCCGCCGGCGTGCCGTCGGCGATCTTCTTGCCGAAGTCGATCGCCACCACCTTGTCCGAGACCGACATCACGAGGCTCATGTGATGCTCGACCAGGAGAACGGTGACGTGCTGAGTATCGCGCACCCGCTTGATCTGGCCCTTCAGGATCTCGATCTCGTCGTGATTGAGGCCGGCTGCCGGCTCGTCGAGCAGCAGCAGCTTGGGACTGGAGGCGAGCGCACGGGCAAGCTCGACCCGCTTGCGGATGGGAAACGGCAGCGGGCCCGCCAGGGCGTCCTTGAAGGGCATCAGGTCCATGAACTCGACGAGTTCCATGGCCCGCTTGGTGATGCGCTCCTCCTCGCCCTTGACCTTGGGCAGACGCAGCGCGTTCTCAAAAAAAGAGGTCGTGCTTACCGAATGGCAGCCGACCTTCACATTGTCGAGAACGGTCATCTTGTCGAACAGCGCCACGTTCTGGAACGTGCGGCCGATGCCGACATGGGGGATGTCGTGGCGCGGCCGTTTGAGGATCGACTTCCCCTCGAACAGCACGTCGCCGCTGTGAGGGGTGTAGAGCCTACTCAGGCAGTTGAAGAGCGTCGTCTTCCCGGCACCATTGGGGCCGATCAAGCCGGCGATCTGGCCTGGAAAGACGTCGAAACTGACGCCATCGAGAGCGACGATTCCCCCGAAGCGGACGGAAACGTCACGAACGCTCAAAAGTGCCGAGCCGCGGGATGAGGACGGTGCTGCCATGATTGTGCCGGTTTCGTCTGTCGGCACGTTCCACACGCCGGCGGGACGAAATTACCCTTGCCTCCCAGATACTTGCGACCCTTCTTCGGAGTCATCTCGATGTTTCACGATGGCGCATCCCAATGTGCGACGCAACCCCAATGGAGGGCCGCCACGCTTTGGGCGCGATTGCGCCGCAGGATACCGCCGCCCTGCGGACGTTGACACCGAACGCATTGCAAACGATACGAAAACTCCCCTCCCAAGCGGGCCTTACCGCCAATGCATCGTCTTTTCCGTCCGTCGCTTTTCCTTCTTACTGCAACCTGTCTCGCCGCCCCCGCCGCAGCCCAGCAGACACCGTCGCAGCCGCAGACGCCGCCCACGCAAGGGTGGCCCGCGAACAAGCCGCCGGCTGCCACGCCTCCCGCGGCAACGCCACCGGCTGCAGGTGCCACGCCTCCGGCGGCTGGCGCCACCCCCCCGGCAGCAGGTGCCCCTGCTGCGCCGGCGCAGGCCGGTGCAACACCGCCGCCCATTCCGCTGCCCCAGTGGTTCATCGAGATCGACGTGAACAAGAAGGGCGAAGTCACGCGCGCGGATTTCCTCAAGTACCGCATGAAATCGTTCGAGCAGCTCGATACCGACAAGGACAACAAGCTGTCGCTCGACGAATTCCTCAAGGTCACCGAGCCGCCGCTGGCGCCGCCCGACGGGCCGAACGTGCCGCCCATCGAAGAGCGCAAGACACGGGCGCGCGCCGAATTCCAGAACCTCGACACCAACCGCGACGGCTTCGTCGAGCGCGCCGAGGCGGAAGCCCTGGTCCATTCGGAGTTCAACAACTACGACACCGACCGCGACAACAAGATCACGGAGCCTGAGGTTCGCCTCATCATCCAGCGGTCGTTGCAGCGTGACGCCCAGGAACGCCAACAGGCGGAGGCGCGTCGCCGCCAGGGCCTGATGACGCTGAACGAGTTCATCGACATGCAGATGCGCTCGGCCGACCAGCTCGACAAGAACAACGACGGCAAGGTCAATCAGCAGGAATACCTCGTGATGGCCGGCCCGGCCGATGGCCCGCAGGCCAAGAACCTGCTGCCGTTCGACCTGCGCAAGCAGATCGCGCTGCGCAAGTTCGCCGAGATCGACCTCAACAAGGATGGCCAGCTCGACCGCGTCGAGCTGACGGCCTACGCCCTGAAGCAGTTCCTGGAAATCGACGGCAACAAGGACCGCTTCCTGAGCGAAGACGAGTTCAAGAAGGCGCAGGAAGCGGAGGCCGCCAAGGTCCGCGCCCTGATCCAGACGCTTCAACCGGCCCAGCCGGCGCAGCCGCGTCCGGCTCAGCCCCGCGGCGGCCAGCCCGCCCCGGCGCCGGCTCCCGCCGCTCCGGCACCTGGCCTGGCTCCCGGACTGCCGCAAGGCACGCGCTAAGCGACCTGCGGATAATCCTCACCCCGGCGGCTTTGCACTATCGCCGCCTTCTCTCTTTCTCCTCTCCCCCTTGGGGGAGAGGCTGGGTGAGGGGGACTTCTCCACCCGCACACCTTTTCCGTCTCGCATACCCTCACCTCCCCCATGCTTCGCATGG
>MKRV01000299.1 GCA_001897995.1 Alphaproteobacteria bacterium 65-37
AAGGGAAAATCTAAGACCCACCATCCCTGTCACTGGCATCAGGTCTTTCCTATTCCTCTCCCCTGCAGGGGGAGAGGTTAGGTGAGGGGGCGGCCGCGTCCGGGCGCTTGTGTGACCTCTGCGTCCTTCGCTTCCCCCTCACCCGGCCTCCCCCCCAAAACGGGGGAGAGGAGAAGGAAAGTGGCTGTCGCGCTCAACCGTGCAGGTGGCACGCCACCGCGCGGCCGCCTTCCAGGCCGTGCATCGGCGGGTCGACGGTCTTGCAGACATCCATCGCCATCGGGCAGCGCGTATGGAAGCGGCAGCCCGGTGGCGGGCGCATCGCCGAGGGCACCTCGCCGGTGATGATCTGCTGCGGCCGGCCGGCCTCGACTTCGGGATCGGGGATCGGGATCGCCGCCAGCAGCGCCTGCGTATAGGGGTGCAGCGGCTTGGCGTAGAGCTCGGCACGCGAGGCGATCTCGACGATGCGGCCGAGATACATCACGGCGATGCGATGGCTGATATGGCGCACCACCGCGAGATCGTGGGCGATGAAGATGTAGGTGAGGCCGAGCCGCTCCTGCAGTTCCTGGAACAGGTTCACCACCTGCGCCTGGATCGAGACGTCGAGCGCCGACACCGGTTCGTCGCAGATGATCAGCGACGGTTCGAGCGCCATCGCGCGGGCGATGCCGATGCGCTGGCGCTGGCCGCCGGAGAATTCGTGCGGGTAGCGGTCGGCCATGTCGGGCAGCAGCCCCACCATGTCGAGCAGCTTCGCCACCTTCTCGCGATGGACGGCGCGGCCGCCCGGCACACTGTGGACCTCGAGCGGCTCGCCCACGATCTCCGCCACCTTCATGCGCGGGTTCAGCGAGCCGAACGGATCCTGGTAGACCATCTGCATGCGCCGCCGGATCGGCCGCATGCGGGCGCGGTCGTGCCGGGTGATGTCCTGGCCCTCGAACACGACCTGGCCCGAGGTGATGTCGAGCATCTTGAGCACGGCGAGGCCGGTCGTGCTCTTGCCGCAGCCCGATTCGCCCACCAGCCCCAAAGTCTCGCCGCGGCGCACCATGAAGGAGACGCCGTCGACCGCCTTCACGCTGCCGACCTGCTTGCGCATCACGGCGCCGGCCATGACCGGGAAATGGACCTTGAGGTCGCGGACCTCGAGCACGGTCTCGGGTGTGTCGAGGCCGGAGGGGCCGACGCCGGAGGGGCCGGGATGGGAGGAGGTCGCGTCAGGCATGGAGCTGGGCATGGAAATGGCAGGCGGAAAGGTGGCCGGGGCTCGCCTGCGCCAGCGGCGGGCGCTCGCGGCGACAGACGTCGGCAGCGCGCTGGCAGCGCGGCGCGAACGCGCAGCCCGGCGGCAGTTGCGCGAGATTGGGCGGCTGGCCCTCGATCGGGACCAGGCGCTGGCCGGCCTCCTGGTCGAGGCGCGGGATCGAGGCCATCAGGCCGATCGTGTAGGGATGGCGCGGCCGGGCATAGATCTCGCGCGCCGGCCCCGCCTCGACGATGCGGCCGCCATACATGACGCAGACCCGGTCGGCATAGCGCGCCACCACACCGAGATCGTGCGTGATCAGGATCAGCGCCGAGTTGGCGGCCCGCGTCACTTCCTTCAGCAGTGCCAGAATCTGCGCCTGCACCGTGACATCGAGCGCCGTCGTCGGCTCGTCGGCGATGATGAGCTGCGGCTGGCAGGCCAGCGCCATGGCGATCATGGCGCGCTGGCGCATGCCGCCGGAGAACTGGTGCGGGTAGGACTTAACCCGGCTCTTGGCGTCGGGCAGACGCACGCGGCCGAGCAGCTCCGCCGCCTTGTCCATGGCGGCCGCCCATGGTGTCTTGCGGTGCAGGTTGATCGGCTCGGCGATCTGCAGCCCCACCGTCAGCGAGGGATTGAGCGAGCTCATCGGCTCCTGGAAGATCATGGCGATGCGGTTGCCGCGGATCGCGCGGATCGCCTGGTCGCCGAGCTTCAGGAGATCCTGGCCGTCGAACACGACTTCGCCCGCGGTGATGCGGCCGGGCGGCTGCGGGATCAGCCGCAGAATCGACATCGCCGTGATGCTCTTGCCGGAGCCCGATTCGCCCACGATGGCGAGCGTCTCGCCGGCGGCCAGATCGAAGGAAACGTCGTCGACCGCCTTGACCGTGCCGCGCTCGGTGCGGAACTCGGTCGACAGATGCCGGACGCTGAGCAGAGGCGCGCCCATCAGGCGCGCCTCTCTACGCGATACACCATGCTCAATGACCCATCTTCTTCTTCATCTCCTGGTCGACCCAGATGCGGGCATAGATCGGGCCGGGCCGCAGCGAGCCCGCGCTCATCTCGCCGCCGTAGTTCTTCACCCACGGCCACCACGCGGCATAGACGTAGGGCGTCGGCAGCCAGAGGTAAGGTGCGGCATCCATGATCTCGACCGTCATCTCGCGCAGCAGCTGCTTGCGCTTGGCTTCGTCCCGGGTGCGATAGACCTCGTCCATCTTGGCGTCGAACTTGGGGTCCGAGTAGATCGACGGGTTCCAGGTCTGGCCCGACACGAAGCTCTTGCGGATCGAGGTCGTGGGGTTGGTGTGGCTGCTGTTCATCAGATAGCCCGCCTCGTGCTTGCGCGTCGTCATGGCCGACAGGAACGCACCGTACTCGGTGGGCTTCAGCTCGGCCTTGATGCCGACCTGCTCGAGATAGGCGGCGATCAGCGGCGCCAGCTCGACATGATCGGCCGAGCAGGAACAGAACTGCATCTTGAAGGTGAAGCCGTTGGGATAGCCCGCCTCCTTCAGGAGCTCCTTCGCCTTCTTGGGGTCGTAGGTGTAAAGCTCCTTCACCGAGGCCGGCATCTTGTCGAGCGAATCGAAATAGCCGTCCCAGTCGGGATACATCGGATAGGCGTGCATCTCCGCCTCGCCGGTGTAATGCGCTTCGATGATCTCCTTCTTGTTCACCGCCATGTTGATGGCGCGGCGCACGCGGATGTCGTCGAACGGCTTGGTGTCGGTTCGAAGCGCCATGAAGGAACCCAGGATCGACAGGCGCTTGGCGAACTGCAGCTGCGGCGCGCTCTTCTTCAGTTCGGGGATGTTGCGTGCGTTGATCGTCTCCAGGAGGTCGAGCTTGGCCGTGCGGATGGCGGCGAGCTGCGTGGCCTCGTCCTTGATGGTGCGGTAGACCAGCTTGTCGAGGAACGGCAGCTTGTATTCCTGGCCGCCGAGCTTCTCCTTGTCCCAGTAGATCGGGTTCTTGGTATAGGTGTTTGAGTTGCCGGCGACGAAGTCGGTCAGCATGAACGGGCCGGTGCCGTTCACATTCTTCCAGTTGTTCGGCCCGGCATCGACCACCTCCTTGGGCGTGATGGTCGTGTAGAAGCCCCAGGCCAGCCGATAATCCCACTCGGCATTGTATTCCTTCAAATTGAACACGACGGTGTACTTGTCGCGCGCCACGACGGAGCCGACGAAGTCGTAGTAGCCGCCGATATGCTTGGGGCTGGAGCGCAGGCGATTGAAGGCATAGGCCACGTCTTCGGCCGTCAGCTCGCGCGAGGCCATCACGCCCGGCTTCTCCGGAAACATGATGCCCTTGCGCAGGGTGAAGACCACGGAGAGCGGATTGTCGACCAGCTCCCACTTCTCGGCGATCTCGCCACGCTGCGCCTCGGTCGCGAGGTAGGCGTCGGCGACGAAGGGATGCTTGCCGCCCTTGCGCACGCTCTTGTCGAGATCGGCGGCGATCAGCTGTTCGTAGAACTGGCCGGTGTCGTGGTTCAGCTTCCAGTTCCAGTCGTGCGGATCCCAGGAGAGGGCGGAGAGCGTCACGAACATGGTGCCCACTTCGAGCGTGCCGCCATATTGCGGCTTGGCTCCATCCTTGTTGGCATCTTGAGCCTGGACTCCGCCGACGCAAAGCAACGCTGCCGCCGCGGCGCCCAGCAGCGCCCGCCTGAAGGTCGTCTCGTACATGTGCGTCCTCCTCTCTCTTGGTTCTCCTCCCCTTCGCGGATTCCGCGAAGGGGAGGTGCCGCCGTAATCGGCGGCGGAGGGGGTCGTGCTTCTTCGGCAACACCCCCTCCGCCCGCGACTACGCGGGCACCTCCCCCGCGGAACGCGGGGGAGGACGTTAATGACCCATCTTCTTCTTCATCTCCTGATCGACCCAGATGCGGGCGTAGATCGGCGCAGGGCGGACGGCGCCGGCGCGCAGTTCGCCGTCGTAGTTCTTCACCCACGGCCACCACGCCGCGTAATTGTAGGGAATCGGCAGCCAGATATAGGGTGCCTTGTCGACGATCTCGGTGGTCATCTCGCGCAGCATCTTCTGGCGCTTGGCCTCGTCGGGCTCGCGATAGACCTCGTCGATCTTCTTGTCGAAGGCGGGATCGGACCAGCCCGAAGGGTTCCACATCTGGCCGGTGCCGAAGCTCTTGCGGATGGTGGTGATCGGGTTGGTGTGGCCGTTGTTCATGAAATAGGCCGGCGTCATCGTCTTCGAACTCATCGCCGACAGGAAGGCGCCGTACTCCATGGGCTGGATCTCGAGCTTGACGCCGACCTGCTCGAGGTAGCCCGCCACCAGCGGCAGCAGGTCCATATGGTCGGCGTTGCACGAGCAGACCTGGACCTTGGTGGTGAAGCCCTTGGGAAAGCCCGCCTCGGCCAGCAGCTTCTTGGCCTTGGCCGGATCGTACTTGAAGAGCTCCTGCACCGAGGCCGGCTGCTTGTCGAGCGGTTCGAAGTAGCCGACGTAATCGGGATGCTGCGGATAGGCGAACAGCTCGGCATTGCCGTTGTAGTAGGCCTGGACGATCTCCTGCTTGTTCACCGCGTAGTTCAGGGCGCGGCGCACGCGGACGTCCTTGAAGGGACCGTCGACATCGACCCGCATCGCCATGAAGGTGCCGGACTGGTTCAGCCAGCGGCTCCATTTGAGCTGCGGCGCGCTCTTCTTCAGCGAGTCGACATTCTGCCAGCGGATGTTCTCCAGCATGTCGAGCTTGCCGGTGCGCAGCGCCGTGACGTAGGTCGCCTCGTCCTTGATGGTGCGGTAGGTCACCTTGTCGACGAAGGGCAGCTTGTACTCCTGCCCACCGATCTTCTCGACGCCCCAGTAATCCGGGTTCTTCGTGTAGGTGTTGGAGTTGCCGGGGATGAAGTCGGTCAGCATGAACGGGCCGGTGCCGTTTACGTTCTTCCAGTTGGTGGCGCCGGCGTCGGCCACTTCCTTCGGATGGATCGCCGAGTAGTAGCCCCAGCCGAACTGGTAATCCCATTCGGCGAAGTAGTGCTTCATGTAGAAGACGACGGTGTGGGGATCGGGCGCCTCGACCTTCTCGATATGGTCGAAGTAGCCCAGCAGGCGCTTGGGGCTCTTGTTCAGCCGGTTGAAGGTGAAGAGGATGTCCTCGGCGGTGAAGTCGCGCTTCTTCATCACGCCCGGCTTCTCGGGGAACACCACGCCCTTGCGCACCTTCATCTCTACGCGCAGCGGATCCTGCTTCCATTCCCAGGATTCGATCAGCTCGCCGCGGATGGCGTCGGTCGGCAGCCAGGCATCGGGCACGAAGTTGTAGGGCCCGCCTGCCTTCTTGCTCTTGGAGAGGTCGCCGGCGAAGAGCTGTTCGTAGAACATGCCGGTGTCGTGGTTGAGCTTCCAGTTGAAGTCGGCGGGATCCCAGGAAAGCGCCGTCAGGGTGACGTAGACCGTGCCGATCTCCAGCGACCCGCCATATTGCGGCTTCTGGCCGTTCTCGGCGCGCGCCGCGCCGCCCGCAGTCACACCCGCCAGCATCATTGCGCCCATCGCTCCCGCGAGCAGCGCACCCTTCAATCCCTTCACGTCGTCCTCCCTTTCCCCGTCTTGTTCCTTCAGCGGCTGCCGCGCATGCGCGGATCGAGCAGATCGCGCAGCGCGTCGCCGAACACATTGATGGCGTAGACCACGATGGTGATGCAGAGGCCGGGCGCCAGCGCGAGCCACGGCGCCAGATACATGAACGAGCGGCCCGAGCCCGACAGCATGCCGCCCCAGGTCGGGGCCGGCGGCGGCACGCCGAGGCCGAGGAAGGCGAGGCCCGATTCGGCCAGGATCACCGCGCCGACGCGGGTCGTGAACAGCACGATCACCGGCGCCATCACGTTGGGCAGGATGTGCTTCCACAGGATGCGCGGCAGCGAGGCGCCGGTCGATTGCGCGGCGTGCACGTAGGGGTTCTCGCGCACCGACAGCACGGCGCCGCGCACGATGCGGCTGCCGCCGATGCCGTAGAGCAGCCCCAGCAGCACGATGACCGGGCCCATGCCCGGCCCGACCACCGACACGACCACGATCAGGATGATGAGGTCGGGGAAGCTCATCCAGGCATCGACGAAGCGCTGCATCACCATGTCGAACTTGCCGCCGAGATAGCCCGAGACGACCCCGATGAAGACCGAGACCACGGTGGCCAGCGCGGCGGCCGACAGGCCGATGATCACCGAGAGCTGCGCGCCGTAGAGACAGCGCGAGAGCACGTCGCGGCCGAGATTGTCGGTGCCCAGCCAGAACTTCTCGCCGGGCGGCTTCAGGCGGTTGACCGGGCTGATCTGGTTGTAGCCGTAGGGTGCCAGCACGTCGGCAAAGATGCCGCAGAACAGGAAGATGACGCAGATCACGAAGCCGAAGGCACCGAGCGGCTTGTCGCGGAACAGGCGACCGATGAAATGGAGCGTGCCGCCCGAGGCGGTGCGGCGCGCTGGCGGGGCGGTGGTTTCGGCGACGGCGACCATCAGCGGTACCTCACCTTGGGATCGAGCAGGCCGTAACTGAGATCGACCAGCAGGTTGATGAAGACGACGGCGACGCCCACGATCAGGAACACGCCGGTGATGATCGGATAGTCACGCTGACCGACCGCCTCGAGCAGCAGCAGCCCCATGCCTGGGATGACGAAGATCTGCTCCATGATCACCGCGCCGCCGAACAGCACCGGCGCCTGCAGGCCGACCAGGGTCACCACCGGAATCAAGGCGTTGCGCAGTGCATGGCGGATGATGGTGGTGCGCGGCGCCAGCCCCTTGGCGAGCGCGGTGCGGATGTAATCCTGGCGCATCACCTCCAGCATCATGGTGCGGGTGAGCCGCATGGTGACCGCCGAGAACGCCTTGCCCAGGATCAGCGCCGGGATGGCCATCTGGGCGAGGTTCTTCAAGGGATCCTGGCTGAAGGGCGTGAACTTCACCTCCGGCGACCAGCCCCACCAGATCGAGGGAAAGACCATCACCAGCGTGCCGACCCAGAAGCCCGGCAGGGCCAGCGCCAGGATGGCGAAGGAGCGCGTGACGTAGTCGCCGATCGTGTCCTGGGAAACGGCGGAGTAGACGCCGATCGGAATGCCGACCACCAGCGCCACGATCAGCGCCATGATGCCGAGCTCGAAGGTGATCGGCAGGCGATGCAGGATCTCCTCCATCACCGGCGTGTTCTGCCACAGCGACTTGCCGAGGCTGCCCTCGAACAGGATGGCGCCGACCCAGCGGAAATACTGCGACACCACCGGCTGATCGAGGCCGAGGGCGGCTTCGAGCTGCTCGCGGCTCTTCTTGTCGGCGCCGATGTCGTTGCTCGACAGCATCAGGTCGATGATGTCGCCGGGGATCAGCCGCACGGTGACGAACACGATCAGGCTGGCGAAGATCAGGGTCGGCACCAGCGCCAGCACGCGGCGGATGATGTAGGCCTGCATCAGGCACTCCCTCCTGCTGGGATCGTCTCGGGATCGGCCGGCTCGGCATAGAGCCGCGCCACTTCGGCCGCGCGGACTTCGAGCACACGACGGCCGTTGATCGAGCGTTTGTCCGTCACCTCGCCGGCCGCTGCCGATGGCGGCGTCACGAGCGGCAACAGGCGCCGCACGCGGCCACTCGAACCGCCGGCGCGATCGTTGAAGGCCGCGAGCAGCCGGGCCACTGCCGGACGCCACGCCGCCGGGCCGCTGCCGACGGCGGCCCGGCAGGCGGCCTCGTCGAGCCAGACCAGAGCGCCGAGCCACGGCCGATCGGGCGCGGCGATCACCAGGTCGCGCACATAGGGCTGCAGCGCATCGATCAACTGACTGCGCAGAGTCGTCGCCTGCACCCAGGTGCCGGAGGCGAGCTTGAATTCCTCGGAGAGGCGACCGGCAAAGGCGATACCCGCTTCGGGCCGACTTTCGTCGACCCAGCGCGCCGTGTCACCGGTGCGGAAGTAACCTTCGTCATCGAAGGCTTCGGCCGTGGCCGCGGCGTTGCGATAGTAGCCGGGCGTGACGTTGGGACCTTTGACGCGCAGCTCGTAGCGCGATGCCGACGGCTCCCCGCCCATCGGCACCAGCTTGGCGAGCAGGCCGGGCTGCGGCAAGCCGAGCACGCCGGTACGCTCGACATTCCAGTAGACCATCAACCCGGTGCTGGTGGTTTCCGTCATGCCCCAGCCGCAGTCGAACGGCAGGCGCGTTCCGAGTTGCCGCGTGGCGATGCTCTGCAGGCGATCGAAGCTTTCCTGCGGCAGCAGCGCGCCGCCATAGCCCACGCTCTGCATGTTCTTGAAGAACTTGGCGCTGAGATCGGCGTCGCCTTCGAGCGCATCGAGCAGCAGCGGGAAGGCGGCAGGCACGGTGGCGAAGCTGGAAGGCTGCAGCTCGCGCAGGTTCTCCAGGGTTTCCTCGAAGCGGCCGGGGACAGGCCGACCGCCATCGATGAACAGCGATCCCGCGATGCGCACGATGCTGCCGAGCACCGCATTGCCGCCCCAGGTGTGATGCCAGGGCAGCCAGTCGAGGGCGACGGCGACGATATCGTCGGCGAGCGGTTCGCTGACGGCGAGGATCATCTCGGCCGATGCCGCAAGATTGCCATGGCTGTTCAGCACGGCCTTGGGCAAGCCGGTCGAGCCCGACGTGAAGAGAAGCTTGGCCGGCGTCTCGGCCGTGATATGGCCGCGCCGTTCGGCGACCGCGGCGTCGATCGAACACGACGTCAGCACCGCAAAGGCGATGCCGCGCCGGCCGTCGACGGTGACGAGGCGCGCCCCTCTCTGCTCGGCACGATCGAGTGCCTGAGCGTAGTGCGCGGACTCCTGTGCGAAGACCAGCGCCGGCGCGACGATGTCGAGCGCATGATCGAGGCGCGCCGGATCCGCGGCTTGGGCATAGGCCGGCGAGATCGCCGCGACCAGCACCCCGGCGCGCAGGGCGCCGAACAGGAACAGCGCATGTTCGAGGCTGTTGTCCGACAGAATCGCGACCGGTGGCGAGTGCGGTCCCAGGCCCTGAGCGATCAGCCACGAGGCGATCGCACCGGTTCGTGCCCACGCCTCGCTATAGCTGAGCGGCTGCCAGCGTCGTTCAGCGCCGCGACGCTCGGCGAGGAACGTGACGTCGGGCCGCAACAGGGCCGCGCGCTCCAGCCAGTCGATGATCAGTGGCAGATTTTCAGGAAGCGGACGACCGGCGGAGAGAATGAGCGAACCGTCGGCCCGTCTTTCGACGAAAACCGTTGGCGTCGGCCGATTGAGCACGCGCATAGGCGCCAGGTGGCTCACCCGTTGAAGTCTCCCGAATTGTCGTTTCCTCAGATGTCCGCTTCAGCGGAACGCATTGTTGGCGACAGGCTCGGAGATTGCAGTTCGACTGTCAATCACTACAGTCGACTTCAACGCAAATTGAGCTTCCGACTCACCGCGCCTGCGACCATGCCGTTGGTGAATGCATTGGGATGGCCGTCATGCGGAATCATGATCTTCGCCGACTCCATCCCCGTGGTCAGCGCATCGACCCGCACCATCGGCGTCCCGAGCTTGCGCACCTGCTGCAAGGTCGACAGCAGGAGGGAATGGGCGACGCGCGAATCGCCCTCTTCCGGCTGTGATTGTTCGTCGGGCCAGGAATAGATGATGAGAAGCGGCGCATTGAACTTCTCGCGCGCCAGCGCCTGCAGCTTCGCCATCATCGCAACGAACAGCTCGCTCTGCTCTTCCTGGCGCTGGCGCATGCCGATGGCCTGGATGAAGGCGAACTGTTCGCCGAGCAGATACTTCGCGCCGGCGATGGGATTGCGCCAGCGATACTCGGTGAAGGTGCCAGTCCAGCGCAGCGCGCCATTCTCCAGGACGTACCGCGGCGAGCTGCCGAGCCAGCCACCGTCACCGGTGGTGCGTGCGAGCTGGGCCGGGATGATCCAGGTCACGACGGCTTTGACGTTCCTGTCCTTGTAGCGGTCGAGCAGTCCCGCTTCGAAGGCGCGGATCAGGTGGTTCGGTGCATAGCCCGGCACGCCGAGATTGACGCCCTGCACCTTCAGCCCGTTCAGCTTGGTGAATTGCGCCGCGAGCGCTTCGGTGTCGGCAAGGCCCTGGCCGAAAGTGAAAGAGTCGCCAAGGAAGAGATAGGTATCGGCGCCGGCCTCGGCCGATGGCGTCACGCGCGCAGCGGTCGCATCGAAATGATAGGTGGTGCGATAGACCGGCTCGCCGCCGAACGTCGCTGTGGCGATGACACGGGTATCGGGTTGCGGCCGGAAGCCCAGGATCGGATCAGGCGGCGGCCACCATTTGGGATCGGTCGTGCGGACCAGGCCGCGGCCCATCGGCGTAGGCGACAGGAAGCCGGCGAAGGCATCGAGCACGGCCAGGCTGATCGCCAGCGCGGCGACCACCAGCGCAGCAGTGCGCCAGCGATTGCCTTGCAGAAGGACGACACCCGCGATGGCCAGCACCGCCGCCACCAGGCAGGCCCAGATCGCCGAATTGAGCGCGACGGCCACGAGACCAACCGCCAGGAGAAAGGCACCGCTCAGGGAAAGGTTACGATATGTGCCGGCCATTGACCTGAAGGCGCTCCCCGAGGGTAGGCTGCGGTGTAGGCGTTCGAAAGGAAAACATCAATGAGCGGTCAGTTGCCGCTGCAGGGTCTCCGCGTACTCGATCTGGCGAGTTTCATCGCGGGCCCTGTAGCCACAACGGTGATGGGGGATTACGGCGCGGAGGTCATCAAGATCGAACCGCCCGGCGAAGGCGACCCGCAGCGCAAGCTGGGGCAAGCCCATTCGGTGCCCCAGCATCCGGTCAATTTCTGTTGGCACCTGGTCAATCGCAACAAGCGATCGGTGGTGCTCGATCTCAAGCATCCCGAGGGTCGCGTCGCCTTCGACCGGCTGCTGGCCACCGCCGACGTCATGGTGGTGAACTTTCCGCTCAAGGTGCGTGAACGTTTGCGCATGCGCTATGCCGACGTGAAGCACGTCAATCCGCGGCTGATCTATGCCTCGATGACGGGCTACGGCGAGAGCGGCCCCGATGCCGAACAGCCGGGCTTCGATTCGACGGCTTTTTTTGCACGGTCCGGACTGCTCGATGGCCTGACCTACGAAGGCGGTCCGCCGGCCTTCTCCCTGCCGGCGCAGGGCGACCAGATGACCGGCATGAACCTGTTCGCCGCCATCGCCATGGCTTTGCTGCACCGGGAACGCACCGGCGAAGGCAGCGAAGTCGCCACGTCCCTGCATGCCAGCGGCCTGTGGTCGAACGCCATCCTGGCGCAGGGCGCCCTGCTCGGCGCCTTCGTCGCGCCGCGGCCACCGCGCACCAAGCCGCGCAGCGCGCTCGCCAATCAGTACCGCACCGCCGACGGCCGCTGGATCCAGCTCACCATCGTGCGCGAGGACAAACTGTGGCCCGAGCTCTGCAAGGCGATGGAGCGCACCGACCTGATGGACGATCCGCGCTTCAAGACCCAGGAGAGCCGGCGCGCGCATGCGACGGAGCTGGCCCAGCTGCTCGATCCGATCTTCGCCAGCCGCCCCTGGCTCGAGTGGCGCGAGCGCCTGCGCCGTCACGAGATCACCTTCGGCCTGCTCGGCATCCTGCGCGACGTGCCCGACGACCATCAGGCCGTGGCCAACGGTGCGGTGGTGGAGAGCACGACGGCCGACATGCCGCGCACGATCTCGGCGCCCATCCGGCTGTCCTTCGCCGCCGAGACCACGGCACCAGGTCCCGGTCCCGACTACGGCGCCCATACCGACGAGGTGCTGGTCGAGCTGGGTTACGCCGAGGACGAGATCAGGAAGTTGCGCGACGGCCGCGCGATCGGCTGACGGCAGGCACCTCGGGCCTGGCCGCCCGAGCGTCAGGCGGCTCGGGCGAAGGGCGTGGGCCTCCCACCGCCGAGATGGCCACCGCCGAGATGGCCACCGCCGAGATGGCCACTGCCGAGATGGCGGCGGATATCGGCGACGATCGCGGCGTCGGCATCGTCGTTGCGACGGCGCGGCCGCGGTGTCTCGATCGCATGGTCGGCCACGGTGCGGCCGGGCGCACCGGCCAGCACGACGACGCGATCGGCGAGGTAGGTCGCCTCCTCGATGTCGTGCGTCACGAACAGGATGGTCTTGCCCGTCGCCTGCCAGATTCTGGTGAGCTCGTCCTGCAGGCTTTCGCGCGAGATGGCGTCGAGGGCGGAGAACGGTTCGTCCATCAGCAGCACTTCGGGCTCGACGGCAAGCGCGCGCGCCAGCGCCACCCGCTGCCGCTGACCGCCCGAGAGCTGATGCGGCCAGCGCCGGGCGAGGTGGGCAAGGCCCACGACGCCCAGGGCGTCGAGCGCCTTGGCGTGCCGCTCGGCGCGGGAGAGACCGCGCCCTTCGAGACCGAAAGCGACATTGTCGATCACCCGCCGCCAGGGCAGCAGGCGCGAGTCCTGGAACACCAGCGCGACCGGCTGACGCTCGGTCGACTGCGTGTCGAGGCTCACCGTGCCGGCACTCGCCTTGGCGAGGCCGATCAACACACGCAGCAGAGTGGACTTGCCGACGCCCGACGCGCCGACGATGGCGATGAAGGCGCCGCGCGGAATGGCGAGGTCGAGCCCCTGCAGCACGTCGGTGCGGCGGCCGTCGCGCTCGAAGGTGAGGCCAAGACCCCGGATGTCGATCACGCTTTCCATCGCAGCAACCACCTCTCGCCCAGCAGGAACAACGAATCGAGCAGACCGTAGAGCGCCGCCATGGTCAGCATGTAGACGATGACGATGTCAGTCGCGAGCAGGGCCGAGGCTTCGATCATGCGATGGCCGAGGCCGGGCACGCCGAAGATCTCGGCGGCGACGACGGCCATCCAGGCCTGCCCCAGCGCCGTGCGCAAGCCGACCAGAATGCCGGGCAGCGCCGCCGGCAGGTAGATCTTGAAGAGCTTCTCGTGGGCGGCGCGGAAGCCGAAGGCGTCGGCCACTTCGAGGAGGTCGCGGTCGACGGCCCGCACCGCGCCGTGGGCGGCGAAGAACACGATCCAGAAGACCGAGATGGTGATGATGAAGACCGCCGCCGAAGGCGTGACACCGAACCAGATGATGGCGAAGGGTGCCCAGGCGAGGCCGGGAATCGGTCGCAGCACGCGCACGACCCAGGCGGTGAGGTCTTCGGCGACCCGCGACATGCCGGTGAGCACGCCAAGGGCGACGCCGAGCAGGGAGCCCAGAACCAGCCCCAGCGCATAATGGCTCAGGCTGCCGGTGACGGCGGTGAACCACATGCCGGAGGCGAGCTCGCTCTGGAACGCGGCCGGGATCGCGAGCGGCCCCGGCAGCATCATCGGATTGACGAGGCCGAGCGAGGGCACCGCCTGCCAGATCAGCAGAAAGGCGAGCAGTCCCGCGGCACCCAAACCGACCGAGCTGAAGACGTTGAGCTTCGCGCGGCGGGCCGCTGGCGCGGCCGGCAATGCGGCGGTTTCGGTGAGCGCCATCAGCCGGGCCGCCGCGCCTTCTCGAAGTAGGTGAGGTCGAACAGCTCGTCGAGATTGGCCGCTTCCTTCAGCGACCCGAGCTTCACCTGATAGGCTTCCATTTCCTTGGCCGGTGCCACCACCTGCCGCGGATCGATGACGAACCTGGTGGCCGGCGACTTCAGCGCCGCCTTGATGATATCGAGGTCGACGATGCCCTTGGCCAGGGTCGCGGCGACTGCGGGTGCGGCACGATCGGGATCGCGCGTCAGGAGATCGCCGGCGCGGACCAGCGCGTCGACCAGCGCCTGCACCGCCGCGGGATGCTTCTTGAGGAAGGCGCCCGAGATGCCGACCACGGTGCCGGGCTGGCCGGGGAACAGCTTGTCGCCGACCTCGATCAGCTTGATGCCGGGATTGCTCTTCTGGATGATCGAGAGGGCCGGCTCGCGCACCGTGGCGCCTTCCACGGCATCGGCCAGCACCGCCTGCTGCGTTGCATCGATACCCATGGCGACGATCTCGACGTCGTCGCGGTTGGCCTTGATCACCTCCCACAGCCAGTACTGCAGGGTCGTGTTGGGCACCGAGCCGGCCGGCTGGGTGGCGAGCCGTGCCGCTTTGCCGGTGGCGACGCGATAGCGCTTGAAGGCCTCGGCCGGCGCAACGCCTTCAGCGAAATGCTGGGCGAGCCGCGGGCTGCCGACGAACACGTTCTCGCCGCTCGCCGTAGCCGCCACCACCTTCACGTCGATGCCGCGCGAACGGGCGACGCCGAGCGGGGCGATGCCCGCGACGTAGACGTCGACCGTGCCCGAGGCCAGCGCCTGGATGGCGTGCGGCCCCGACTGGAAGGTGGTGAAGGCGAGATCGAGCCCCGCTTCCTTCGTCCAACCCTCCTTGTCGGCGACCAGGATCGGCGCGATGCCGATCACCGGGATGTTGCCGACTCGGACGGGCACGCGTCCTCCCGCAGCCTTGGGATCCTGCGCGGCGGCCGAACGCGACAGGATCGCGGAGGCCGCCAGGAGCGATGCGCCGCCAGCCAGGAAGGCGCGGCGTGGAACGAAGGTCGGGATCATCGAAGCTCTTTCTTCTCTGTCAGGCGCGGGCCGCGGCGCCGGCGCGACTGGCACTCAGCCGGGCCGCCGCCAAACGCGCATGGCCGAGCGTGGTGAACTGCGTGCCGTCCAGCTCGAAGAACGGACGGGCAGTGGCGTGGAAACGGAAGGCGTTGCCGTCGCGCAGGACGATGCCCGCAGGCTCGCCCCAGATTTCGACGATGAATGGATCAGACATGACTGCACTCCTTCGGCCCAAGGGCCAGGCTCAACTGGAAACTGTCTTCAGCTTTTGCGGCGTCAGCCGCGTCGACAGGTCGAGCGAAGGAAGGAGATCGGGCGAGTCATTGTCGTCTCTGCAATCGGTTGTCTTGCGACCTCGCTGACATGCCCTCTAACCGGCGCAGAGACAATGAAGGCAGTTGCCGTATTTCACGGCCAGACAGAAGGAAGCGTGCGCAGGGGCGACCGGCGAGGAAAAATTCTTCTCCTCACACGAAAACGCCCGGTCCTGTTGGACCGGGCGTCGTCCTTTTAGAACGTCGGAGCTCGTCAGGCGGCGACAGCGAGGCCAGTCGTCTCGTCGACACCGGTCTTGAGATTGATCACCTGCACGGCAGCACCCGACGCGCCCTTGCCGAGATTGTCGAGCGAAGCCACGATCAGGATGTTCTCCTCGGCGTCGTTGCCGTAGACCGCGAGCTCCATCGAGTTGGTGTCGGTCAGCCGGTCGGCGCGCAGGAACCGGTCGCGCTCCAGCCACTTGCGGTCGGCGAGCGGCCGCACTGTGACGAAGGTCTCGCCCTCATAGTGGTCGGCCAGCACCTTGTGCACGTCCTTGGCCGTCACCTTCTTGCCCGTGATGTCGCGGGTGACCGGCACCATCACCAGCATGCCTTGGGCGTAGTGGCCGACCGACGGCACGAACAGCGGGGCATGCGTCAGGCCGGAGTACTTCTTCATCTCCGGCACGTGCTTGTGCGTCAGCTCGACACCGTAGATGCCGAACGGCTCGACCTCGTTCGGGCCCTCGTGGACGGCGATCAGCTCCTTGCCGCCGCCAGTGTAGCCCGAGACGCCGAACACGGCGGGCGTGGCGTCCTTGCGGATCACGCCGGCCTCGACCAGCGGATGCATCAGCGCGATGCCGCCCGTCGAGTAGCAGCCGGGATTGCTGATCCGGTTGGAGGCGAGCAGTTTCTGGCGCTGCGTCTTGGAGAGTTCCGGGAAGCCGAAGGTCCAGTCGTCGGCGACGCGATGGGCCGTGCTGGCGTCGATCACGCAGGTGTCGGCGTCACCGACCGCCGCCATCAGCTCCTTGACCGCCGCGTCGGGCAGGCAGAGCACGGCGATGTCGGCCGCCTTGGTGATCTCGACCCGCTTGGCGAGATCCTTGCGGTCGGCCATCGGCAGCTCCAGCAGCTCGACGTCCGGCCGGTCCTTCAGCCGTTCGTGGATCTTTAGCCCGGTCGTACCGTGCTGGCCGTCGATGAAGATCTTGGTCTTGTTGGTGCTCATGATGGACTTCTTTCTCTCGAATTCAGGGCCTCTGGAAACTCGGCCGACTGGAGAAGAAGGTGATGGGAAGCCGCCTGACCCTCTCCAGCGGCTTCACGATACGGCGCGCCTGTTACGCGCGCGCGTCTTGGTGCCGCTTGGAAAAGCGGCGGCGTCGCGACCGGAAGGGAGCAGACGGCTGGGTCATGATGGTCCGCATATTTCATCGGGGGCCCCCGATGTCAAGCCGGCAGCAGACCGGCTAGGTTTGGCCTTTCCCTCTGGAGGCAGCCATGAGCCAGTCCCCCCATTCCACCGCCCATCCTGACGGCCTGTCGATGCTCGAAAAGCGCAAGATCGAGGCCGAGATCCTGAAGGAGGTCTACGAGACCCTGAAAGCGAGCCACGGCGAGACCGTCGCCAAGAAGACCATCGAGGAGTCGGTGCGCCGCTCGGCCATCGAGCAGGCCCGGCAGTTCGCCGCCGCGGCGCCGGGAGGAACCTCGCTCAAGGCCTTCCAGGACGTGATGCCGCTCTGGACCAAGGGCGGTGCGCTCGAGATAGAGGTCAAGGAGCAGACCGACGCGAGCTTCGCCTTCAACGTCGTGCGCTGCCGCTACGCCGAGACCTACAAGGCGATGGGGCTGGGCGAGATCGGCCATCTCCTGTCGTGCAACCGCGACGGCGCCTTCTGCGAAGGCTACGACCCCAAGCTCAAGCTCGAGCGCACCCAGACCATCATGCAGGGCGCCGGCCACTGCAACTTCCGCTACACGTACGAGAGCTGATTGGAAGCCGCATTGTTTTCGGCATTGTCCTACGGCCAATCCGCAATGAAGCCCTGAGCGCGATAGGGTTCGATCTTGCGCCATTCGTCGAGCACGCGCGCCCGGAAGACCGGGTCGGTGTGCCAGTGCGCGACGGGTGTGGCGAAGGGATTGACCGTCACCAGCGTCTTGCCGACCTCGGGCCAGTGGCGCTGCAGGGTCATGGCGTAGCGCCGCCCGGTGCAGACGCGGCCGAGACAGATGACGCTCTTCACCCTGGCGAGGCCGAGCCGCGCATCGATCACCGGCAGGGAGAAGATCACGTTCTCGCCGGTGTTGGTCGAACGATGCTCCTCGAGGATCAACCCGGCCGGCACGCCGGCCGCCACCATCGCTTCCTTGATGATCTCGCATTCCGAGCGCGTGTCGCCCGGTGTCACGCCGCCGCTCACCAAGGCATGGCGAAAGAGGCCACGTCGCCACAGATCGACCGCGGCGGCGATCGTCTCGCGTGCACCGTGACGGGCGCCGAAGACGAACAGAAGGTCGGCGGCGCTTAGATCTGCGGACTCGAGCGGCGTCGAGATCAGATGTTCGGCGTTGATCCGCGCGATCTCCTCGTCGCGCGGCAGGTCGTTCAATTCAGGAACTCGGCCACCACGATATGGCCATCCTTGGCCGGCCAGGTGCGGGTCGGCACCGTCTCGTTGTTGAACACCGCCACCACCGTGCGCGGTGGCGACGCCTCGAACGTCAGTCGGCCGGTCGAGGTGCCGGGCACGCCGTCATTGATGCCGGGCGGCACCTTGCCGTCGAGGGTGAACTTGTCGCGACCGACGCCGAAATAGCCGCGCGGCCGGCTCATGACGGTGACGGCGCCGGCCCCTTCGTCCGCCTTGGCAAAAGGCTGTGGCCTGAGATGCACGACGTCGCTCGACCGCAGGAACGGCGAGCGATAGGTGTGGGTCGTCGGCTGGCCCTGCATGTAGAGCACGAATTCGTAGTAGGTATCGGCCTGACCGGTGAAAGGCCCCCACACGCCGTCGCCGCCCGCCGTCTTGCGATGCACCGGCACGGCGCTGCGACGATCGCCGGTACGGCTGTCGACCTCGAAGATCTCGACCTCCGCGCCCGCCGCCGGGATGTTGGTGTAGGCGCCGTCGGTGATGCCGGTGACCTTGCCGTTCAGCACCGGCCGCGACTCCTGAGCGATGAACATGGTGCCTGGCGGCTTGCCGGCGATGTGCTCGTACATCGCCGCGAAGGCGAGCTTGTGGAACGCGACCTCGCGATGGTCGAGCCCGTCCAGGATCACGTTCCTGGCGCCGCGCAGCTCCGAGGCGTCGTAGCTGACGCCGGTCGGCTTGCCGGGTGCACCGATGAAGCGGCCGTCGGGTTGCGAATACTTGTCGTTCTTGTCGGAGCGGATCGCCATCAGCTCGACGCCGGGAATGAGATCATCGGCGCCGGCGTTCAGTCCCTTCAGGAACGGAAAAGCGCCGTTGAACTCGCTGCCGGGCAGCAGTGTCTCGGAGATCACGATGCCCTTGTTGGGCGTACCGCAGAGAACCGCATGGCTCACCAGCTCGGCGCCGCCGCCGTTCTTCAGGAAGCTGCGGATGGCATTGCCGCCGCGCGACGAGCCGACCAGCGCCACCTTGCGGCGGCGCGTGGCCTTCAGCACCTGGGTGACGAAGGTCGCCAGCTCCCTCATCTGGTCCTCCGACGAGGAGCGGAAGGCCTGCGGCTTGGAATCGTCGCTGCGGGCGTTGGGATAGGGAAAATCGATGGCGAACAGCTGGTTGCGCTTGTAGCCGTTGGCCTCGAAGCGCCAGAGATCGGTGATCCAGAGCGCGCTCGAATCGCCATTGCCATGGACGAAAACGACGGGCGGCAGCTCGGCCACCTGCCGGCGCGGTGCCCCCGGCGGCTGGCCGGGTGTCTGCGCGAACGCCAATGTCGGCGACAGCAAAGCTGCTGCGCCCAAAAAAGCACGTCGACTGGGGCCCCCAGACGAAGGTCGCCGGCCCTTGCTCATCACTCCCCCTGACATTTCGCCCTATGTTGGCAAATGACGGCGCCCGACGCTACGCTTCCGATATGTCTATTTGTTACGTGACGAGCCCGGTCGGCCGGCTGGCCCTCGAGGCCGACCGCGACGCTTTGACCGGCCTGCGCTGGACGAGCGCCGGCGACGCCGCACACGACGAAGGCAGCACCGCTCTGCTGAAGGAAGCCGCGCGCCAGCTCGAAAGATACTTCGCGCGCACGCTCACGCGCTTCGACCTGCCGCTCGCGGCACGCGGTACCGACTTCCAGAAGAGCGTCTGGAAGATGATGAGCGAGATCCCTTACGGTGAGACTGCGACCTATGGCGGCATGGCGATGGCATTGGGCTCCGGCCCGCGTGCGATCGGCATGGCGTGCGGCCGCAACCCCATTCCCATCATCGTGCCCTGCCATCGCGTGCTGGGCAGCGGCGGCAAGGAAGGCGGCTTCTCCGGTGGCCAGGGACTGCCGACCAAGCGCAAGCTGCTGGCCCTGGAAGGCGTCGTCCTTCTGTAGCTTTTCCTCGGCGATTCTCGGACGTTGCGTCGGCGGAACGCCCCGGCTACGGAGACGTCATGCGCGTGCTGATCACCCGGCCGGAACGCGAGGCGACAACGCTGGCAGCTGCGCTCGGCGAGCGTGGCCACGTGCCGGTGATCGCGCCGCTGTTCCACCTGCAAATCCTGCGTCCGTCTGCAGATTTTTCCGCAAGCCTCGCGGCCTCGCAGGCGATCCTGCTGACCAGCGCCAACGGCGCTCGGGCGCTCGCCGAAGCGAGTGACCAGCGCGGCCGGCCGATTTTCGCCGTCGGCGATACGACGGCGGCGACGGCCGAGGGCCTGGGCTTCAGCGCCGTCACCTCGGCATCCGGCGACGGCCTGGCCCTGGCCACGCTGGTGCGCCGCAAGCTCGATCCCAAGGGCGGGCCGCTCGTCCACGTGTCGGGCGCCGACATTGCGCTCGATTTTGCCGAGGCGCTGAAGCCCGACGGTTTCGAGGTTCGCCGCTTCGCGCTCTACGAGGCGCGTGAGGAGACGGTTCTGCCGGAGTCGGCCCGTGCAGCGATCGAAGGCCGTGCCCTCGATGCTGCGACGTTCTTCTCGCCCCGCGCCGCCGAGCTGTTTGCGCGGCTGGTCGAAAAGGCCGGTGTCGCGAATGCCCTCAGCAGCATCACCGCCGTCGCGATCAGCCCGGCCGCCCTCGCACCCTTGAAGGCTCTGCCCTTCAAGGCGACGGCGGCGGCGGCGCGACCGACCCGCCAGGCCGTTCTCGACGAAATCGACCGACTTGCCGCCGCCGGCACGGAAGGACCGAGCATCATGAGCGATACAGCGTCTTCCTCCGATCGCCCCGCCAATCCGGCTGCACCGCCGGCCGAGCCCGCGGTTGCGCCGGCGGCGCGCCAGGCTCCCCCACGGCGCGGCATCGGTGTGGTCGGCGCCTTCGTCACCGGCATTGTCTCGTCCTGCCTGGTGCTGGCCGGCGCGCTGGTTTCCCTGCCCTATTGGCCGGCGGAGCTGCGCGACATGTGGCGCGGCCAGGCTGCCCTGCCCGCGCCTGTCCCCACGCCGGCGCTCGACCTGCAGACCATCCGTCAGGATGCGGCGGCCGCGGCCACGGCGACCGTCAACACCGCCCGTGCCGACCTGATGGCGCGGCTCGACGATCTCGAGAAGCGCCTGCGGGCCCTGTCGACGACCGTCGCGGAACGACCCGCTGGCGCCCCCGCCCCGGCGGCGGATCCCGCCGTGGCGCCGGCGCTGGCCGAGCTGCGTCGCAAGGTCGAGGCGCTGGAAGGCCGCCCGGTGTCGGCACCGGCCCCCACCGCCGAGACCGCGCCCGCAACGCCGGCAAGTCCGCCGCCGCCGAACGCCGAGCAGGAAAGGGAAATCGCCGGGCTCAAGCTCGAAGTCGCGACCTTGCGCAACGCGCTGCAGACGCTCGACCGCACCGTGTCGGGCCAGGGCGATCAGGCCAAGGTGCTGGCCGATGCCGTCGACAAGGCGCGCAGTGAGGCCGACAGGGCCCGCAACGAAGCCGGTGCCCGCGGCGTGGGCGAGCAGAAGGCGCTGGCCGCCGCCAATGCGTCGGCGGTCATCGGCATCGCCGCGCGTCTCAACGCCGCCCTCGACTCGGGCCTGCCCTTCGCCGGCGATCTCGGCCTGCTGGCGCCTTTGGTTCAAGGCAATGCCAAGCTGGGTGAGGTCGTCATCGCCCTGCAGCCCTACGCGCGGGACGGCGTCACTTCGCGAAGCGAGCTGGCCGCCGCCTTTCCGACCATGGCCAAGGCAGCCCTGGCCGACGACATCGCCGACGATTCGTTCGGCGAGCGGCTGCTGGCCAAGCTGCGCAACCTCGTGTCGCTGCGCCGCGTCGGCGCCGATGTCGAAGGCGACACCACCGAAGCCAAGCTGGCACGCGCTGAAGCCGCGCTCGACGCCGGCGATATCGGCAAGGCCGTCGAGCTCGTGAAGTCGCTGCCGCCGCAGACCGCCAAAGCGACGGCGGCCTGGCTGGCGCGCGCCGACGCGCACCTCACCGCCAAACGCGCGGTCGATCAGCTTGCGGCAGAGGCCGTCTTCCTCCTCGGCGCAACCCGGTAGGCCGCCGATGACCACGCTCCGTACGATCCTCTGGTTCGTCGTCGCCGCGGCCGCAATGCTGGGCGCGGTGTGGCTGGCCGAGCGCCCAGGCAATGTCACCGCCGAATGGCAGGGCTGGCGCCTCGATACCAGCGTCGGCGCCCTGATGGTGGCCGTTGTGGTGCTGATCCTGGTCAGCATCGGCCTGTGGCTGCTCTACCGCTGGATCGTCGGCGCACCGGGCGCCCTGCTCGAAGGCTGGGGCGAGAGCCGCCGGCGCCGTGGCTATCGCGAGCTGACGCAGGGCCTCGCCGCGGTCGCGGCCGGCGACGGCGTCGAAGCGCAGAAGCATGCGCGCAAGGCCGAGCAGCTCCTGTCCGAGCCCGCTTTGACCTTGCTGCTGTCGGCCCAGGCCGCGCAACTCACCGGCGATCGCGACGGCGCCAAGAAGGCCTTCAACGCCATGATCGAGGACGAGCAGATGGCCTTCCTCGGCCTGCGCGGCCTGATCGGACAGGCCCTGCGCGACGGCGACCAGGGCAAGGCCCTGGCGCTGGCCGAACGCGCTTTCAAGCTGCGCCCGCAGACGCCGTGGGTCGTGCATTCGCTGTTCGACATGCAGGCCCAGGCCGGCCAATGGAAGGCGGCGCAGGAGACTTTGGACGCCGGCGTCCGCCGCAAGGTGGTGGCGGCCGACAAGGGGCGCTCCCTGAAGGCATTGCTCGAGGTCGAGCGCAGCCGCGAAGCCGAACAGGAAGGACGCGCCGAGGACGCGCTGTCGCTGGCGCGTGAGGCCTTCGGCCTGGCGCCGGAGCGGATCGCCGCGACCGAGCGGCTGGCGGCGCTGCAGATCAAGGCCGGCGACGGCAAGAAGGCGATGCGCACCATCGAGCGCGGCTGGGCCGTGGCGCCGCATCCCGATCTCGTGCCGCTCTATCTCGAGGCGGCGGGCGAGAGCGAAGCACTGAAGCGGGTCGGCGTGGTGCGCAAGCTGGCCGGCCAGAATCCGAGCGACATCGAAAGCCATATCGCGCTCGCCGAGGCCTCGCTGGAAGCGGGCCTGTGGGGCGAAGCGCGGCGCCATCTCGAAACCGCCGGCGGCACCAACCCGCCGGTGCGGGTCTGCCGCCTGATGGCCGAGGTCGAGGAGCGCGCGCAGGCCGATCCCGCCAAGGTCCATGACTGGCTGGCCAAGGTCGCCGATGCGCCGGCCGACCGCTCCTGGCGCTGCACGGCGTGTGGCGCTCATCACGAAGCCTGGCGGCCGGTCTGCGAGAGCTGCGGCGCCTTCGGCACCCTGCAATGGCGCACCCCCGGCACCTACGGCCAGATCCTGCCGCCGGAACAGCAGATCGCGCTGCAGGCCGCACCGGCGCTCGCCGCACCAACGGGCAGCAGTCCCCCGCCCTGACCGATGCCGACCTTGCGACGGCTGACGGCGGACGACGCCGAGACCTATCGCGCGATCCGCCTGGAAGGATTGCAGAGCCAGCCGGATGCCTTCGGATCGTCATGGGCGGAAGAGCAGGAGAAGCCGCTGGCCGCATTTGCCGCGCGACTGGAGGGCAATGCGGTGTGGGGCGGCTGGATCGATGGGAAAGCCGATCTTGCCGGCGTCGCGGGTCTCATGGTCCCGACCTCGGCGAAGCTCCGGCACATCGGCACCTTGTGGGGCATGTTCGTGCGGCCGGCGGCACGCGGGCAGGGTCTCGGCGCCGCCCTGGTGCAGACGGTGATCGATGAGGCGGCCACCCGCGTCGAGGAGCTGCGCCTCACCGTGGTCGCGACCAACCCCACCGCCGTCCGGCTCTACAGCCGCCTCGGCTTCCAGCAATATGCGCTCGATCCGCGGGCGCTCAAGATCGACGGCCGGTACTACGATGAGATCCTGATGTCGCGGCGCCTGCACTCGGCCGAGTGAGGCGAGCGCCATCGGCGGCGTCCTGCGGTGGCGCGCACCCGGCACCTATGGTCTGATCGTGTGGTCTGATCGTGCCGCCGGAGACGCCGCCCGCGCTTTCGCTGTCGAGACGGACGTCTTCCGTTTCTTCTCCTTCGACGGGGACTCAAAGATGTTCGAGACGACGCTCGCCGGCAGCCTGCCCAAACCCTCGTGGCTCGCAACGCCCAATGTGCTGTGGGCTCCCTGGACACTGTCCGGCGCCCCTCTCTTCGACGCCAAGGACGATGCCACCACGCTGGCGATCCGCCGCCAGGAACAAGCCGGCCTCGACATCGTGAGCGACGGCGAGCAGGCACGGCAGCACTTCGTGCACGGCTTCCTGGCCGAGGTCGAAGGCGTCGACTTCGACAAGAAGGTGCGAATGGGCATTCGCAACAACCGCTACGAGGCCGATTGCCCGACCGTGACCGCCCCGTTGAAGCGCCGCAAGTTCGTGCACGAGCGCGAGGCGCGCGTCGCGCGCGCTGCGACGTCGCGCAAGCTGAAATTCACCCTGCCCGGCCCCATGACCTTGATCGACACGCTGGCCGACAACCACTACGGCGACCGCGTGAAGATGGCCTTCGCCTTCGCTGAGCTCTTGAACCAGGAAGCAAAGGATCTCGAGCGACTGGGCGTCGACGTGATCCAGTTCGACGAGCCGGCCTTCAACGTCTATCTCAAGGAGACGGTCGATTGGGGCGTGCCGGCGCTCGAGAAAGCGGCGGAAGGGCTGAAGTGCACCACGGCGGTGCATATCTGCTACGGCTACGGCATCGAGGCCAACATCAAGTGGAAGCAGACGCTGGGCGAAAGCTGGCGCCAGTACGAGGAGACCTTCCCGGCGCTCGATCGCAGCTCGATCCAGCAGGTGTCATTGGAATGCCGCGAAAGCCACGTGCCGCCTGAACTGATGAAATTGCTCAAGACCAAGACGGTGCTGGTCGGCGCCATCGATGTCGCCTCGGAGACGGTCGAGACCCCCCAACAGGTTGCCGAGACGCTGAAACTCGCGACGACGTTCGTCGATCCCGAACGCATCCAGGCCTGTACCAACTGCGGCATGGCGCCGATGACGCTCGGTGTCGCCTACGCCAAGCTACGCGCCCTGGCCGAGGGCGCGGCGCTGGCCCGCAAGCAGTTCGGCTGAACCGACTGCACAGTCGATAAACCGACCTCCACCGCCTCCGACCGGCGCGCAACCTCGTTCGGCCTCAAACGTTTCCGTCCGGGAAACGTGGGGATGGGAAGATGCGAGCACGGTCGGTTTTGTCGATGACGGTCGTTGCGGTCGTTCTGGCGGCCGTATCGTTGTCGATGGCGCAGGCCCAGGGCCTGCCGACCGAGATCGGCCAGTGCGTCACCACCAAGATCAAATCGGCCGGCGGCCGCTTCGCCGACGATCCGGCGAGCGGCAGCACCATCGCCTACGAGAACGGCGGCTCCCAGGTGAGCTACGAGGTCTTGCCGGCGGTCGCGGCGTCGCGCGTCGGCGACCAGGTGCGGCTTTCCCTCGTGAGCCGGCCGCGCAACTGCCCGGCCACCGACCAGCGCGGCTCGGTCTATCGGGCGCGCAACCTGCGCACGCAGCAGGGTTGGGAGCTTCCCGACTCGGCGCACAAATGCGGCGGCGCCTGACCATGCGCCGGCGGCTGCTCCTCGCTGCCGTGATCCTGGGCCTCGTGCCAGTAACGGCGTCCGGCCCGATGGCGGCACCGTACGCCAAGCCCGACGTCCGTCGCGCCGTTCTCGACGCCGCGCGTGCCCCGGTCGAAAAAGAGCTCAATCAACCGGTGCGCTTCGTCGTGGAACAGCTCGGCCAAGCGGCCGGCTGGGCCTTCCTGCGCGCCCGCATGGTCACGCCCGATGGCCGGCCCATCTCCTATGCCGGCACCCGCTTCGCCGAAGCGGCGGCCAATGGCGGCAAGTCGACCAGCTATGCGGCGCTGCTGCGCCGCGACAGCGGCACCTGGAACGTGACGACCTATGCGATTGGTCCGACCGACCTCGCCTGGCACGACTGGCAGACACGATATCGCGCGCCCAAGGCGATCTTCGAGGCCCCCGAGACCGAGGGCCTAACGGCGGAATGATCGGGGAGCGAATGATCAGGAGGAATGCGGCAGCCGCTGGCGCAGCGCATAGACCAGCTCCAGCGCCTCGCGCGGCGACAGCTCGTCGGGATTGACGTCGGCCAGCGCCTTCTCGATCTCGGACTCCTTGGCCTTGCCCGCGCTGCCGGCCGGCCGCGCCGGCGCGGCGGCGAACAGCGGCAGGTCGTCGGCAAGCTTGGTCACCGCGCCCGACTGCTCGCCCTTCTCCAGCACCGCCAGCACTTCCTCCGCCCGCGACACGACGGCGGGCGGCAGGCCGGCAAGCTGCGCGACGTGGATGCCGTAGGAGCGGTCGGCGGCGCCCGGCGCCACCTCATGCAGGAACACGACCTCGTTCTGCCACTCCTTCACCCGCATCGTGTAGGGGGCGAGCGCGGCCAGCCGCTCCTTCAGCGCGCCCAGCTCGTGATAGTGGGTGGCGAACAGGGCGCGGCTGCGATTGACGTCGTGCAGATGCTCGAGGGTCGCCCAGGCGATCGACAGGCCATCGAAGGTCGCCGTGCCGCGGCCGATCTCGTCGAGGATCACCAAGCTGCGCGCCGTCGCCTGGTTGAGGATCGCCGCCGTCTCGACCATCTCGACCATGAAGGTCGAGCGGCCGCGCGCCAGATCGTCGGCGGCGCCGACGCGGCTGAACAGGCGATCAACGATGCCGATGGTCGCGGCCTTGGCCGGCACGAAGGAACCGGCCTGCGCCAGCACCACGATCAGCGCGTTCTGGCGCAGGAAGGTCGACTTGCCGGCCATGTTGGGACCGGTCAGCAGCCACAGCCGGCGCTCGGTGCCGAGATCGCAATCGTTGGGCACGAACCCCGCCCCGCCCTGACGGCTGAGCGCCGCCTCGACCACGGGATGCCGCCCGCCGTCGACTGCGAAGGCCGGGTCGTCGGCCAGGATCGGCCGCACGTAGTTGCTGGAGGCCGCCAGCTCGGCAAGGCCAGTCGCGACGTCGAGGTTGGCCAGCGCCCGGCCGGCCGCGGCGACGGCCGTGGAGACCGCCATCACCTTGGCGACCAACTCCTCGAAGATCGCGAGCTCGAGCGCCAGCGCCTGGTCGGCGGCGCGGCCGATGCGGGTCTCGAGGTCGGCGAGCTCGGCGGTACTGTAGCGCGTGGCGTTCGACATCGACTGCCGGCGCGTGAAGCCCAGGGCCGCGATATCGAGCTTGTCGGCATGCGTCGCCGTCACCTCGATATGGTAGCCGATCATGTTGTTGTGCCGGATCTTGAGCGAGGCGACGCCGGTCTGGGTCCGGTACTTGGCCTCGAGTCCCGCAACGGTCTTGCGGCTGTCGTCACGCAGGGTGCGCTGCTCGTCGAGCTCGGGGCGATAGCCCTGGCGCACGAAGCCGCCATCGCGCACCAGCAGCGGCGGCTCGTCGGCCAGCGCTTCGGCGAGCGCCGCGACAGTGACGCGGTGGCCCGAACAGTCGGCCACGATGGCCGCGAGCGGCGCCGGCGGCGGCGCCAGCGCTTCGGGCTCGGCGGTCAGGGACTGGGCCAGCGCCTCGCCGGCCTCGAGGCCGTCGCGCAGCGCCGCGAGATCGCGCGGCCCGCCACGGCCGACGCTGAGGCGCTGCAGGGCGCGCTCGATGTCGGGCGTGCGGCGCAGGGTCTCGCGCACGCGCTCGCGTACCGCCGGCCGTTCGACGAAGAGCTGCACCAGGTCGAGACGGCGCTCGATCTCCGGCCGTTCGGTCAGAGGTGCTGCGATGCGCTCGGCCAGCAGGCGCGCGCCCGGCCCGGTGAGCGTGCGGTCGATGGTGGCGAGCAGGCTGCCGTCGCGGCGACCGTCGAGGCTCTTCACCAGCTCGAGGTTGCGCCGGGTCGCCGGATCGATCTCCATCGTGCCGTCGGCCCGCTCGCGGCGCGGCGGCAACAGCGCCGGGCGCTTGCCCGCCTGGGTCAGCTCGACATAGTCGAGCAGCGCACCGCAGGCGGCGATTTCGGCCCGCGAGAAGGCGCCGAAACTGTCGAGGGCGGCGACGTTGAAGGCCGTCTGCAGGCGCTTGCGGGCATTGTCGCTGTCGAACCGCGCCGACGGCAGCGGCGTCAGCACGGCGTTCCACTCCTCAAGCACCGCCTTCAAGGGCTCGCGCGCCAGCAGGCGGTCGGGCACCAGCAGCTCGCCGGGCGCCAGGCGCGCCAGCGCGGCCGCCAGCTGGCCAACCTGCACGGGCTGGGCGGCGAAATCCGCGGTCGACAGGTCGAGCCAGCCCAGCGCCAGGTCGCCCTGCGCCTCGGCCACGGCGGCAAGGTAGTTGTGGCTGCGCGCGTCGAGCAGCGCATCCTCGGTCAGAGTGCCCGGGGTGATGACGCGGACCACCGCGCGCTCGACCACCGACTTGGCGCCGCGCTTCTTGGCCTCGGCCGGATCCTCGACCTGCTCGCAGACAGCGACCTTGAAGCTCTGGCGGATCAGCCGCGACAGATAGGCTTCGTGGCTGTGCACCGGCACGCCGCACATCTTGATGTCTTCGCCGAGATGCTGGCCGCGCTTGGTGAGGGCGATATCGAGCGCCGCCGAGGCCTTCACCGCGTCGTCGAAGAACAGCTCGTAGAAATCGCCCATCCGGTAGAAGACCAGATGGTCCGGATGCGCCGCCTTGATCGCCAGGTACTGGCGCATCATCGGCGTGGCGTCGGCGGGAATGGAACTGTCCGGCACGAAACTCCTCCGCGCCCGTCCTAGCACAGGCGGCCGGACGGTCCATGTGGACGAGAGGTGGACGATATTGGAGAGATCTGGGGAGCGGCGGCCACCTCGAAAAGGCGGCGTTGCAGCGCGGCATGGCCGGCTGGTACCGAGCCTGGATTGTCGCCAATATGACACCTCAACCGGGAGAGAAACGCATGGCGAGCATCAGCTCGGAAGCAATGGTCAATGAAATGGGGGATTTGGACGGCGATTCGCTTCGCATGCATCGTGAAGGGCGGCCGGGAAAGATCGAGATCATTGCCACCAAGCCGCTGGTTACCCAACGTGACCTGGCGCTCGCCTACTCGCCCGGCGTCGCCGCGCCCTGCCTCGAGATCGCGAAGAACCCCGACACGGCCTACGACTACACCGCCAAGGGCAACCTGGTGGCTGTCATTTCCAACGGCACCGCGGTGCTGGGCCTCGGCGACCTCGGCGCGCTGGGCGGCAAGCCGGTGATGGAGGGCAAGGCCGTCCTCTTCAAACGCTTCGCCGACGTCGACTGCATCGATCTCGAGGTCGACACCAAGGACGTCGACCAGTTCGTCAACTGCGTGCGCTACCTCGGGCCGACCTTCGGCGGCATCAACCTCGAGGACATCAAGGCGCCGGAGTGCTTCATCATCGAGCAGCGCCTGCGCGAGCTGATGGACATCCCGATCTTCCACGACGACCAGCACGGCACCGCGATCGTCTCCGCCGCCGGCCTGATCAACGCGCTGCACCTCACCGGCCGCAACATCAAGGACGTCAAGATGGTGGTGAACGGCGCCGGCGCCGCCTCCATCGCCTGCATCGAGCTGGTCAAGGCCATGGGCCTGCCGCACGACAACGCCATCCTCTGCGACACCAAGGGCGTCATCTACCAGGGCCGCACCGAGGGCATGAACCAGTGGAAGAGCGCCCACGCGGTGAAGACCAAGGCGCGCACCCTCGAGGAGGCCATGAAGGGGGCCGACGTGTTCTTCGGCCTGTCGGTCAAGGGCGCGGTGACCAAGGAGATGGTTCAGTCGATGGCGGCCAAGCCGATCATCTTCGCCATGGCCAATCCCGATCCCGAGATCACGCCGGAGGACGTGAAGTCGGTGCGTGCCGACGCCATCATCGCGACCGGCCGCAGCGACTACGCCAACCAGATCAATAACGTGCTGGGCTTCCCCTACATCTTCCGCGGCGCGCTCGACGTGCGGGCACGCACCATCAACGAGGAGATGAAGATCGCCGCTGCCGAGGCGCTGGCCAAGCTCGCCCGCGAGGACGTGCCCGACGAGGTCGACCGTGCCTATTCCGGCCGCCGACTGCGCTACGGGCCCGACTATGTCGTGCCGGTGCCGTTCGATCCGCGCCTGATCTCCTACGTCTCCTGTGCAGTGGCGCAGGCCGCCATGGATTCCGGCGTGGCCCGCAAGCCGATCCCCGACATGGCCGAGTATCGCCGCTCGCTGTCCGGTCGCCTCGATCCGACCAGCCACTGGCTGCAGAGCCTGTTCGAGCAGGTCAAGGCCAACCCGCGCCGCATCGTCTTCGCCGAGGGCGAGGAGGAACGCACCATCCGTGCCGCCGTCATGTTCCGCGACAACGGCTACGGCACGCCGATCCTGATCGGCCGCGAGGAGCAGGTGCGCGACACCATGAAGTCGCTCGGCATCAACGACGATTCGGGCCTCGAGATCCACAATGCCCGCCTGTCGACCCGCAACGCGCCCTATACCGAGTTGGTTTACAAGCGCCTGCAGCGCGACGGCTACCTGCGCCGCGACGTGCAGCGCATGGTCAATCAGGGGCGCAACGTATTCGGCGCCTGCATGGTGGCGATGGGCGACGCCGATGGCATGGTGACCGGCATCACGCGCCGCTTCCCGGAATGCTACAGCGACATCAAGCGCGTGATCGACGTCGAGCCGCACAAGGTGCCGATCGGCTACTCGATCGTGGTGTCGCGCCACGGCACGGTGTTCCTGGCCGACACCTCGATCAACGAGACGCCGAGCCCCGAGCAGCTCGCCACCATCGCCAGGCAGATGGCCAACAACGCGCGCACCATGGGCCACGATCCGCGCGTCGCCTTCCTGTCCTTCTCCAATTTCGGCAGCCGCGAGATCGAACGGATCGACCGCATCCGCAAGGCGATCCGCCTGCTCGACGCCGAGGAGGTCGACTTCGAGTATGACGGCGAGATGCAGGCCGACATGGCGCTCGACTACGAGCTGCTGCGCTCGACCTATCCGTTCTGCCGCCTCACCGGCCCGGCCAACGTGCTGGTGATGCCGGGCCTGCACTCGGCGCACATCTCCTCGCGGCTGATGCAGTCGCTGGGCGGCGTCACGGTGATCGGCCCGGTGATCGACGGCCTGCAGAAGCCGGTCCAGGTCGTGCAGATGGGCGCGACGGTCAGCGACCTCGTGAATCACGCCGCCCTGGCCGCCTACGGTGCGCTGAGCAACGGCCGCCGCTAGAGCCGTGGCGTAAGGCGATGGCGCTCGAGACCTGGTGGCTCTATCTCGGCGCCGTCGTGCTGATCGCCAGCACGCCGGGCCCCAACGTGCTCTACGTCACCACCCGGAGCATCCGCTTCGGGTTGGGACCGGCCTTTGTTGGCATGACGGGCTGCCTCGTGGCGCTCGTGCTGATGCTCACGGGGTCGGTCGCCGGCTTGAGTGCGCTCCTGCTGGCACTGCCGACCGCTTTCGATGTCCTGAAGATCGCGGGCGCCGCCTACCTGGTCTATCTCGGCATTCAGCTTTGGCGCGAGCCGGTCGAGCCCGATGCGGTGCCGTCGCCGACGGGCACATCGAAAGCGGCACTATTCCGCGACGGATTCCTGGTCGGCATCAGCAATCCCAAGCTGCTGATCTTCGCGGCGGCCTTCTTCCCGCAGTTCATCGACCCCACGAGCGCGTGGCTGCCGCAGTTCGCGCTGATGGTCGCGACCTTCATGGGCGTCGAGCTATTCTTCTACTCGATCTACGCGCTCTCCGGCCGCAAGCTGGCGGACCGGCTGATGCACGGGATCTGGCGGCGCCGATTGAACCGGGCCAGCGGCCTGGTCTTCATCGGCTTCGGCGCCGCCTTGCTGCGCTATAAGCCCTGAGAGAGAGGGCCCTGAATGAGGGCTACTGCTGCACCTTCACGACCGTGAGCTGGTGCTTGCGGCCGTCGCGCGCCGTCCAGGAGATCGACTGGCCGACGGCCAGGCCGATCAGCGCGGCGCCGACCGGCGTCATCACCGAGATCTTGTGATGGGTGCTGTCCTCGTCGACCGGATAGACCAGCGTCTCCGTGCGCTCGCGCCCGTCGTCGGAGCGGAACGTCACGGTCGAGCCCATGCGCACGACATCGGCCGGCACACTGCCCTCGGTCACGATCTTGGCGCGTTCCATCTCGTTCAACAGCTCCTCGGCGACCTCGGGAAGGCGCTCGAGCGAGGCGGTGGCGAGATCGGTGAGCCGCTCGTAATCGGCAGCGCTGACGACGATGTTGGGAACCGACCGGTTCCGCACGACTGCGGGCATCGCTGATGCTCCTGCTTAGTGAACCCAAAATTTAAGAGAACTGTCGGCAATCGCGCATAGGCGATTCAGTGCCCCGACGCCGGGACACGAGGAGCCGGCTCGGGGACTACGCTTCCGCGATCGGATGGTTCCGTCGCGGCACCAGGGCGAGAATGACCGAGAAGTTCATACCCAAGACGTAAGCCTCGGGGCGCGCGCTTTCAAGCCCGTTCGCAGCGTGACGGAACAGGCCAAAGGCCCCGCCGGCCGGACGCCCGGCGGCGGCCCCTGCTTGGTCGGCCCTGCTTGATCGCCCTACTTGGTCGCCCTACTTGGTCGGCCCTACTTCGTCGCCTTGCCGAGCCCGCCGCGGTCGCGCCGCGCCTCGTAGGCCTGGACCACGGCATAGGCCGTGCGCAGATGCGGCGCCGTAATGCCGTGCTTGCGCGCCCGGCCCAGCATGTCGCCGATCACGTGCCGGCCCTCGATCGCCCCGCCCTTTTCGAGGTCGCCCAGCATCGAGGCCGCAAAGCCCGAGCCGCGCTGGGTCAGGTAGGTCTTGAGGTTGGCGATGCCCTTGTCGCCCGGATCGAAGCCTTCGGCGGCCGCCACCTTGCGGCACTCCTCGACGGTCTCGAGCATCAGGCCCTCGCCGTCCTCGGCCGCCATGATGTCTCCCGTCGTGCCGCGCAAGGTGCAGCACATGGCGGCGAGCGAGGTCAGCATGATCCACTTGTCCCAGAGATCCTGGTTGATGCGATCGTTCAGGCCGCCGTCGATGCCGGCCTTCTTGCAGGCCGCGTCGAGGTCCTTCAGCGACGGCCGCGCCGGCTGGCCGGAACGCTCGCCGAAGGACACACCGGCGAACGGGCTGGTGTGCAGCACCTCGCCGTTGGGGCCCAGCATGCCGCCGATGCGCGCCAGGCCGCCCGCCACCTTGTCGGCGCCGAACTTGGCATCGAGCACGCCGAAATGGGCGTGGCCGTTCAGCATCGGCACGATGGTTGTGTTGGCGCCCACCGCCGGCGCGATCGACTCGATGGCCGAGTCGAGGTCGTAGGCTTTGCAGGCAAGGATGACGACGTCGTAGGGCCCGCCCTCGCCGCCCTTGGTCACGACCTTGACCGGCAGCACGGCATCGCCCTTGGGGCTCTTGATCACCAGCCCCTCGGCCTTGACCTTGGCGGCGCGCTTCTCGCGCAGCAGGAACGTCACGTCCGCGCCGGCCTGATGGAGACGCGCGCCGAAATAGCCGCCGACCGCACCGGCGCCGAGGATCAGGATCTTCAAGACTTGGAACTCCTTTCCGCCAGCCAGCCGGTGAGCCATGTCGTGAGGTCATCGGTCTGGTGATGGATGTGGCTGAGATCGGTATCGACGGCCCGCTTCACGCTCTCGTCGGTGCGGATCCACACCGTACGCATGCCCATGTCGTAGGCCGGCTTGAGGTTGACCGAGATGTCGTCGGCCATCGCTGCACGCGCCGGATCGACGCCATGCAGGGTGACCAGCTTGTCGTAGATCTGGCGATGGGGCTTGGGCCAATAGTCGCCGGCGGCGACGTCGAAGATCGCCTCGAAGTGATGCGCCACGCCCAGCCGTTCCATGACCTTCTCCGCATGCGGCACGTCGCCTGCGGTGAAGATGATCTTGCGTCCCGGCAGGGCACGCAGTGCGGCCTCGAGCGCCGGATTGGCCTCGACCGGCGAGTAGTCGATGTCGTGCACATAGTCGAGGTAGTGCTTGGGGTCGACGCCGTGCAGGCTCATCATGCCGCGCATCGACGTGCCGTGGTCGCGCCAGTACTGCTTCTGCACGCGCCGCGCTTCCTCGGCATCGACCTTCAGCCAGTCGGCGATGTAGCGCCCGATGCGCACGTCGATCTGGGCGAACAGGTTGCAGCGCGCCGGATAGAGCGTGTTGTCGAGGTCGAACAGCCAGACATCCGGATCGGGCCCAAGGATATTGGGACTGCGGGGGTCTTGTTTTTGAGCCATGGCACGGTTGGCTTAGCCGCCAGCCGTGCGCTTGTCGAGGCGGCGGATTATAAGGGCCCCAATGGATACGCTGACGATCGTCCTCCTCGCGGCCATCGGCCTGCTGGTCCTGATCCTTGCCGCCATCCTGCTGCGCCAGAGCGGCAGCACCCGCGATGCCGAGCAGATGCGCCAGCAGCTCGGCCTGGCGCTCAGCCAGCAGGTCGAAACCGTGCAGCGGGTCGAGCGTTCGCTGCGCGAGCAGGAACAGGCGCTGAGCAAGGTGGTGCACGAGCGGCTGGACCGCACCGAGAAGGCCACCGGACAGATCGTCACCGACCTGCGCGAGCGCCTGGTGCGCATCGACGAGGCGCAGAAGAAGATCGGCGAGCTGTCGACCCAGGTCGTGAGCCTGCAGGAAGTCCTTTCCAACAAGCAGGCGCGCGGCGCCTTCGGCGAGGTGCAGCTGAACGACCTGGTGGCCAGCGCGCTGCCGCCCTCGGCCTACGCCTTCCAGGTGACGCTCTCCTCGGGCGTGCGCGCCGACTGCCTGCTGAAGCTGCCGCATCCGCCAGGCCCGATCGCCATCGACGCCAAGTTCCCGCTGGAGAGCTATCGCGCGCTGCGCGCCGTAGCGCCGGGCGATGCCCAGGCCCTGCAGGCTGCGCAGCGGGCCTTCCAGCAGGCGATGCGCAAGCACATCGCCGACATTCGCGACAAGTATGTCGGCGTGCCGGGCGAGACCGCCGAATCGGCGCTGCTGTTCCTGCCGTCCGAGGCGGTCTATGCCGAGCTGCACGCCAACTTCACGGCGATCGTCGAGGAATCGTACAAGGCGCGCGTCTGGATCGTCTCGCCCACCACCATGATGGCCACGCTCAACACCGTGCGCGCCGTGCTGAAGGACGTGCGCATGCGCGAGCAGGCGGGCGAGATTCAGAAGACGGTCGGGCTTTTGCTGGACGACGTGAAGCGCCTCGACGAGCGTGTCGAGAAGCTCAAGTCACACTTTGCGATGACCGAGAAGGATCTCCGCGACGTCGATATTTCCGCTGACCGCATCACCAAGCGCGGTCAGCGCATCCTCGACGTCGACCTGGGCGACGATCCGCCGTCCTTGCCGAAGCTTTAAGCTCAACCCCCAAGCTTAACCCCAGGGGCCGCGGCCCGAATCCTGCGGAGTGGAGCCCCAGGGGCTGCCCGTCTGCGGGATGCTCGACCGTGCCGGACGCGACGCGCCGGCCGGCCGCGGGCTGTAGCCGCCGCTCGCCGCCATCGCCTGCAGGCGCGCGATGCGCTCCTCCATCGGCGGATGGGTCGAGAACAGGCTCGACATGCCACCGGCGGCGGCCAGCGGGTTGGCGATGTACATATGCGCCGTCGCCGGATTGCGCTCCGCCGCCTGGTTGTGAATTTGCTGCGTGCCGGCCTGCAGCTTGGCCAGCGCCGAGGCGAGCCACATCGGCTGGCCGCAGATCTCGGCGCCCATGCGGTCGGCCTCGTACTCCCGGCCGCGGCTGATCGCCATCTGCACCAGCATGGCCGCCATCGGCGCCAGGATCATCGCCGCGATCGCCACGATCGGATTGACCATCGGCCGGCCTTCCGAATCGCGGCCGCCGCCCATCAGGCCGCCGAAGCTCGCCAGCATGCCGAGCGCGCCCGAAAGCGTCGCCGCGACGGTCATGATCAGGGTGTCGCGATGGCGGACGTGGCTGAGCTCGTGCGCCATCACGCCCGCGATCTCCTCGCGCGACAGGTTGCGCAGCAGGCCGGTGGTGGCCGCCACCGCGGCGTGCTCGGGATCGCGGCCGGTCGCGAAGGCGTTCGGCTGGTCCTCGTCGATCAGGTAGACCTTGGGCATCGGCAGGTTGGCGCGCTGGGCGAGCTGCTGGACGATGCCGAAGAGTTCGGGGGCGGTCTCCGGCCCGACCTCCTGCGCGTTGCTCATGCGCAGCACCATCTTGTCGCTGTTCCAGTAGGCGAACAGGTTCATGCCGAGCGCCGCGACCAGCGCCAGCATGAGGCCGGTATGGCCACCCAACAGATAGCCGATGACCAGCACGAAGCCTGTCAGCACGGCCAGGAGGAGGGCAGTCTTGAAGTAGTTCATGGCCGGAAAGATGGTTTCCAACTGTGGCGAAACAAGGCGGGCCGGCGCATCATGACAGCATGACCGAGCCCAAGAAACCCACCCCGCCCGAGCCATCCAAAGCGGAGCCGGCTGCGCCTATCCCCTCCGAGAAGCCCAAGAAGGTCGAGGAGATCGGCGGCCCGCCCGGTCCCGAACCGACCCGCTACGGCGACTGGCAGTTCAACGGCAAGGTGACGGACTTCTAGGATGCGCAGCGACATCTTCCACCCCGAGTTCAAGGCCCAGCCCTGGTGGTGGGAGGCGTGGACGCCCAACAACACCCTGTCGCAGGACCCGCCGGCGCGCACCGACGTGGTGATCGTGGGCGCCGGCTATGGCGGCCTCTCGACCGCGCTCGAACTGCGCCGCAACGGCGTCGACGCCGTCGTGCTGGAGCGCGGCGATTTCGGGGTCGGCGCCTCGACGCGCAACGGCGGCATGATTTCGGGCGGCACCAACCTCGGCAAAGGGCTGGGCGGCAAGAGCCCGATCGCCGAGGAGTTCGAGCGCCTGAAGGCCGAGCTGATGGGAGCCGGCGCCGACTCGCTCAGCGTGCTGGAAGACATCATCGCGCGCGAGAAGATCGACTGCGGCCTGCATCGCAACGGCCGCTTCGTCGGCGCCTGGACGCCGCGCCACTACGACGATATGGCGACCAAGGTCGAGACCTACAACAAATACGCCAATGCCGGCGCCGCGATGGTGCCGCGCGAACGCCAGCGCGAGATGATCGCCTCCGACTATTACTTCGGCGGCATGTATGCGAGCCGCGCGGGCCATCTCCATCCCGCGCTCTACTACAAGGGCCTGCTGGAGGCTGCCCATCGCGCCGGCGCCGTCCTCTCAGCCCGCGTCGAGGCCGAGCGGCTGGAGAAGACCGCGACCGGCTGGCGCGTGCTCACCGCCAAGGGGCCGATCGAGTGCCGCGAGGTCGTGGTCGCGACCAACGGCTATACCGGCGATCTGACGCCGCGGCTGAAGCGCCGAGTCGTGCCGGTGGCCAGCCACATCATCGCGACCGAGCCGCTGCCCGAGCCGGCCAGCAAGCTGATCCCCGAGATGCGGGCGATCGGCGACACCAAGCGGGTGCTGACCTACTACCGGCCCTCGCCCGACGGCACGCGGCTGATCTTCGGCGGCCGCGCCCGCTTCACCGCCGCGCCGCCGGAAGTGAGCGCGCCGGCGCTCTACCAGTACATGATCGACCGCTTCCCGCAGCTCGCGGGCATCCGCATCACCCATGTCTGGACGGGCAACGTCGCCTTCGCACTCGACTACATGCCGCACATGGGCACCGACGAGGGCGTCCACTACCTGCTGGCCTGCAACGGCAACGGCGTCGCCATGATGACCTATCTCGGCACCGAGACCGCGCGCAAGATCGCCGGCGGCCGCAACGTGCCGGTCAATCCGCTGGACGGCCGCGCCTTCCCCGAGCATCCGCTCTACAACGGCGATCCCTCGTGGTTCCTGCCGATCGTCGGCGCCTGGTACCGAACACGCGACTGGCTCGACCGGCGCCTGGCGGCCTGATCGGCTTGTAGCATCCGCGGTGCTTATTCCGGCCGCTTCTATTGACAGCTATTCGATATACTGGATAGTCGAATCCGGTATATCGGACGAATGGCGGGCGGGGGCCAAGACCCCTTCGATAGAACGCGGGCCATAAGGGCAATCGCGCCCGATCTGGCCCCGGGGGAGACAGCGATGAAGGCAAAGCACGCCCTGGCCGTGGCCGCAGTTCTCAGCATGGGTATCGCCGCACCGGCCGCCGCGCAGACCGTCGATGCCATCGTCGCCAAGCTGCGCGCCACCGGCACGCTCTCGATGGGGTACCGCGAAACGCTCCTGCCCACCTCCTATCTCGACGAGAACAAGAAGCCGACCGGCTACGCGGTCGAGATGTGCCATCGCATCATCGACGAGGTGAAGAAGGAGCTGAAGCTCCCCGAGATCAAGGTCAACTACGTCCCGGTGACGATCCAGACCCGCCAGGCGCTGGTCGCCAACGGCACGATCGACATCGAATGCGGCGGCACGGTCAACACTTTCGGCCGCAACAAGCAGGTCGACTTCTCGCCGGTCTCCTACGTCGCGGCCAGCCAGCTGCTGGTGCTCAAGAAATCCGGCATCGCGGACTTCAAGGATCTCAACGGCAAGATCGTGGCCGTCGCCACCGGCGGCAGCAGCGAGCCCGAGCTGAAGCACATCATCGAGGAGAACAAGCTCAATGTCCGCGTGCTGACGGTCAACGATCACGCCGCCGGCCTGATCGCGGTCGAGAGCCGGCGCGCCGACGCCTACTTCAACGACAACGCCGCCTTCTTCAGCCTGATCAAGCAGTCGAAGGCCCCGGACAATCTCGCCGTCGTCGGGCCGGAGTACGGCTACTCACCGCAGGGCTTTATGGTCCCGAAGAACAATCCGACCTTCCTCTGGATCGTCAATCACGCGATGGGCCAGATGTTCAAGTCGGGCGAGGCCGAGAAGATCTACAACAAGTGGTTCGGGCCGTTCGGCGCCACGGTCGGGCCGAAGCTCAAGGCGGCCTGGGAGACCTTCTCCTATCCCGAGTGACGCGCCGTGAACTACCGCTGGAACTGGGAAATCCTGCTGCAGGAGCCCTACTGGAGCTGGATCTGGAGCGGCCTCGAATGGACCCTCCTGATCAGCCTCTCCAGCTGGTGCGTCGCGCTCGTGGTCGGGACCCTGTTCGGGATCGCGCGGACGGCCTCGAACCGCGCCGTGCGGGCCGCGGCCGACATCTATGTCGGCCTCTTCCGCAACGTCCCGCCGCTGGTGCAGCTCTTCCTCTGGTACTCGGTGTTTCCCGAAGTGCTGCCCGAGGCGCTGGGCCTTTGGGTGAAGCGCGACATGCCGAGCCCGCAATTCGTCACCGCCGCGGTCGCGATCGGCCTGTTCATGGCGGCACGCGTGGCCGAGCAGGTGCGGGCCGGGATCGGCGCGGTGGGGCTGCGCCTGCTGCCGGCCGCGCTCGCCACCGGCTTGCGGCCCTGGCAGGCCTACCGCCTGATCCTGCTGCCGCTCGGCCTGCGCGCCATCACCAAGCCCTTGACCTCGGAGTTCCTGATCACGGTCAAGATGTCGTCGATTGCGCTCACCATCGGCGTTCTCGAGCTCACCGCCGAGAGCCGGCATATCGAGAACTACACCTTCCAGGGCTTCGAAGCCTTCGGTGTCGCCACCCTCATCTACCTGCTGCTGGGCCTCGGGGTGACCGGCGTGATGAGCCTCGTCGATCGCTATTTCGGCGGCGACAAGCTCAGGCGGGGCGACCGGTGAGCAGCTTCGACTGGGGCATTATCTGGCGCGAAGCGCCCTTCCTCGCCCATGGCATGGCGCTCAGTGCCCTGCTGGTCGTGGTCGCGACGGCGGGCGGGCTGGTGCTGGGCGTCGTGCTCGCCCTGATGCGCCAGTCGTCGCGAAGCTGGCTGTCGGTCCCGGCGGCCGGCTACGTCACCGTCATGCGCTCCCTGCCGCTGGTGCTGGTGCTGTTCTGGTTCTACTTCCTGGTGCCCCTGGCGCTCGGCCGGCCGGTCGGAGCCCTGGCCTCGGCCCTGGTAGCCTTCGTGCTGTTCGAGGCGGCGTTCTATTGCGAGATCATCCGCGCCGGCATCGCCAGTGTGCGCGCCGGCCAGACGCAGGCCGCCCTGGCGACCGGCATGCGGCAAAGCCAGGTGTTCCGGCTGATCGTGGGACCGCAGGCGCTCCGCGCCATGGTGCCGCTGCTGCTCAACCAGATCATCATCGTCTTCCAGGATACGTCGCTGGTCTATGTCGTGGCGCTGCGCGATTTCATGACCTCGGCCAGCATCGTCGCCGATCGCGATGGCCGGCCGACCGAGATGTATACGATCGTCGCCATCGTCTACTTCGTGATCTGCTTCTCCGCATCGAAAGCGGTCGAGATCTATCAAAGGGTCCCGGCGAGATGATCGAGATCAGCGACGTCAGCAAATCCTACGGCCGCACGGCCGTCCTGCGCGGCTGCACCGCCGCCGTGAAGCGCGGCGAGGTGGTTGTGGTCTGCGGTCCCTCGGGCTCAGGCAAGAGCACCCTGATCAAGTGCGTGAACGGCCTGGTGCCGTTCGACTCCGGAGCGATCCGCGTCGATGGCGTTTCCGTCGGTGACAAGGCTACGGATCTGCCGGCGCTCAGGGCGCGCATCGGCATGGTGTTCCAGAACTTCGAGCTCTACCCGCACATGACGGCGCTGCAGAACGTCAGCCTGGCGCAGATCCATGTGCTGAAGCGATCGCGCACCGAGGCCGACACCAAATCCCGGCAGTTGCTCGCGCGCGTCGGCCTCGCCGACAAGCTTGCCAGCCGGCCCGACCAGCTCTCCGGCGGCCAGCAGCAGCGCGTCTCGATCGCCCGCGCGCTCGCCATGGATCCGCAGGCCATGCTGTTCGACGAGCCGACCTCCGCCCTCGACCCCGAGATGGTCAACGAGGTGCTGGAGGTCATGCAGGCGCTGGCGCTGGACGGCATGACCATGATGGTGGTGACCCACGAGATGGGCTTCGCGCAGCGCGTGGCCGACCGCGTGCTTTTCATGGACGGCGGCGAGATCCTGGAAGACACGCCCAAGGCGGCGTTCTTTGCGCACCCCTCGACCGACCGGGCGCGCCAGTTCCTCGCCAAGGTCCTCAGTCACTGAAATGCGGTCGATCGATCCGCCCGATATCGGCCCACGGCTGCAGGCCTCGCGCAAGGCGCAGGGGCTGACCCTGGCCGATCTCGCCGCCAAGTCGGGCGTCTCGCGCTCGATGCTGTCGGAGATCGAGCGCGGCAGCGCCAACCCGACCTATGGAACGCTCTGGCATCTCACCCGGGCGCTGGGCATCGACCTCAACGGCCTGATCAGCGGCGCCCGCGAGGCCCGCGAGGACGGCATCGACCTGCAGCCGCTGAACCTGACGCCGATCATCCGCAGCACCGACGGCAGCTGCACCCTGCAGATCCTGTCGCCGGTCGCGATGGTGTCGCTGGTCGAATGGTACCTGCTCAGCTTCGCGCCCGGCGGCAGTCTGGTCAGCGATCCCCATGGCGCCGGCACGGTCGAGCATCTGCACTGCATCGAAGGCGGGATCGTGGTGCGCAGCGCCAAGTCGGAGATCGCGCTCGGCGCCGGCGAGACGGCGCGCTACGCCGCCGACGTGCCGCACGCCTTGACCAGCGTCGGCAAGAAAGGCGCCAAGGCCTTTCTCGTGGTGGCGTCCGGCGATGTCGGCCACGCCGGCAAGGCCAATCGTATGAGCAAGGCCAGTCGCGTGAACAAGACAGGTCGCGCCAAGAGGAGCAGCAAATGAAAGTCGCCATTGCCGGAGCCGGCGCGATCGCCTTTGGAATGGCGGCGTTTCTCGAGCAGCAGGGGCACGCCGTCACCTTGTGGTCGCCGTCCGGCGAGCGCACCCGGGCACTGGCCGAGGGGGCCCCGTTGCGGGCCGAGGGCGCTGTCGAAGGCTCGTTCCATCCCGCCGTGGCCGCCAGCGCCGAGCAGCTCGTAGTCGGCGCCGAGGCGATCGTGATCGCCCTGCCGGCCTACGGCCACAAGCATGTCTTCGATCGGATCGCTCCCTTCGTCACCGCGGCCCAGACGGTGATCGTAAGCTCGCATGCCTCGTTTGGCGCGCTCTACCTGTCGCGCCTGTTGGCCGCGCGCGGCGTCGTGGCGCCGATCGTCGCCTGGGGCACCACCTTGGTCAGCGGCCGCCAGGTCGACGCTGCTCAAGTGCGCGTCAACACCGTGCGCAAGACGATCGATCTCGCCACGGTGCCGGCCGCGGCAAGTGCGAAAGGCCTCGCCGTCTGCCGCACGCTGTTCGGCGAGCGCTTCGTCGATCGCGGCAGCCTGCTCGCCATTGCGCTCAGCAACCTCAATCCGCAGAACCACATGGGCATCGCGCTCGGCAACATGACGCGCATGGAGCGCGGCGAGGCCTGGAGCCAGGGCCAGAACGTGACGCCCAAGATCGGCCGGCTGCTCGAGGAGCTGGACGAGGAGCGGCTCGCCATCGCCGGTGCCCTTGGCCTCGAGGTGCGCACCATCTTCCAGCACTTCCACCTGTCGTTTCATGTGCCCATCGGCTCGGTATCGCAGATGAACCAGGAGATGCACGCGGCCGGCAACGGCGGCACCGGGCCGGCCACCGCCGACAGCCGCTATGTCACCGAAGACGTGCCCTTCGGCCTGGTCGTGACGGCCAAGATCGGCCGCCTCGCCGACCGCCCCGCCGAGCTGCACGAGGCGGGCGTGCGGATCTTCTCGGCCATGTACGGCCGCGATTTCGCCGCCGAGAACGACCTGCTTGCCGCGCTCGATCTCGACTCGATGTCCCTCGCCGAGCTGCAGAAACGCTGCCGCGACGGCTACGCCGCCGTCTGAC
>MKRV01000300.1 GCA_001897995.1 Alphaproteobacteria bacterium 65-37
GTGTTCCGGCAGGGGCTCCTCACCAACCTGCTCAACCCGAAGATGGCTTTGTTCGTCCTGGCGCTGTTCCCGCAATTTGTCCGCCCGGAAACGGGCGCGGTTGCGGTGCAGATCATGCTGCTGGCGACCGTCCTCAACCTGATCGGACTGGTGGTCAATGGTGCCGTTATCCTGGCGGCAAGTCGCCTGCGCGGCGTCTTTGCAGGAACGGGGCGGCTGCGCCGCCTTCCGCAGTATCTGCTCGGGGGAGTTTTCGCAGGTCTTGCCGTCAGGCTGGCGTTCGACAGCCGACGCTGAACTCAACGCTCGGTCGCGGTTGCGCTGACGGCTGGGCGCTGCTGCACCGCTTCCTCGACGGAATGAAAGACGTGATCGGCGCCCAGGGCGTCGACCAGGCCGCTGCGCTGGGCCGCCGCGATGGCACGGTCGGCTTCGAGACGGGCGAGGGCGACGTCGATGCCGCGGTGACGCAAACGCTCGATCGTCTCGATCAGGGACTGAGCGCCGGTATAGTCGATCAAGGTGATACCGGCGGCTTCGATGACGACAAGCCGGATGTTCCCCGTTTCGGCCAGAGCGGCGTCGAGCCGGCCGCGGATATAGTCGGCATTGATGAAGGTGAGCGGTGCCGCAGGCGCGAAGACCAGCACACCAGGCACGGTCTCGGTCGCCGCGCTGCTGCGCCCTATCGTCCTGTGCTGTGGCGGCCACCAGACAGTCGTGCCTTTCAGACGTTCGAGGCGGGCACAGTTGGGGCGGGCCAGCAGATAGGTGCTGTGGATCAGCGACAGCACGATCGCCAGGCCGACGCCCATCTGGATCGGCAGGAGGACCACGAGGGCGATCGAGGCTGCCACGAGATAGATCTCACCGGAGCTGTGGCGAGCGATCCTGATCATGTCGCCGAGATGGAAGATGCGCAGCGCGATATAGATCAGCACGGCGTCCAATGCCGCTCGAGGGACATAGGCGGCAGCCGCGCCAGCCAGAGCGGCCAGCAAGCCGATCACCAGGACGGCCAGCAGCTGCGCCATCTGGGACCGCCCCCCGGCATCGACGATGATTGCCGTGCTGGGAGGGCTCGCATCGACGGCGAACGCTCCCGTCGTGCCGGCGAGCAGGCTGCCTGCACCTACGCCCACGAAGTCCCGGCTGACGTCTTCCGCGACGCCGGGCGTCGAGGGGAAGGCACGGGCGACGGCGGCCGTCTGCATCATGCAGACGAGCGACACCGTCGCGGCCAGCGGCAGCAAGGCGACGATGTCGTCGAGTGCGATCGCCGGCAACGAGAAGGACGGCACGATCGCCGACAAGGCACCGAGGGTCTCGACACCGCGTGCTGCGAGGCCGAACTGCCAGGTCGCCAGGGCGGCGGCGACAAGGCCGAACAGCGCGCCGGGAATGCGCGGCCCGAGTTGGTGGGCGCCGATCGTCGCCGCCAGAACCGCCACCCCGATCGTGACAGCATAGGGATTGGCCTGAGGCAGCTTTCCCAAAACATCGAAAAAGCGCAGCAGGAGGTGCGAATCCGGCGATGCGGCCACACCCAGGACGCCGGGCAGTTGCCCGACGATGATGTGGATCGAAATGCCGGCGAGAAAGCCTGTCGTGACCGGAACGGACAGCAGGTCGGCGAGCCATCCGGCCCTGAGCAGGCCGGTGATGACGAGCATCCCGCCGACCAGCAAGGCAAGGATCGCTGCCAGGGCCACATGGCGCGACGGATCGCCCAGCGCCATGACGGCGATCACGGTGGCGAAGATCGGGGCGATCGTCGAATCGGCGCCGACCGAGATGAAGCGGTTGCCGCCCACTGCGGCGAAGGCGATCGAGCCCGCCGCAAAGGCCATCAAGCCCGCTTCAGCCGGCATTCCGGCGAGATGAGCCGTCGCGATCTGCCCCGGCAACACGATGGCCACCAGCATCAAGCCCGCCATGATGTCGCCGGACAGCCACGACCATTTGTAGCCCCGCAGCGAAGCGAACAGCCAAGGGCTCGTCGACGGGCGGGGGGATGGCGAGCCCGAAGACATGGCGGCTAGGAGGGCTTGCTTTGGAGGGCGATCCTGTCGAGCACCGGCAATATGTATCGCCGGAACTGCTCCGGATTCTCGCTCATCGGGAAGTGCCCGAGCTCCTTCATGATCCGGACCTCGACGCCTTCGATCTGCGATGCCGTGCGCAGTGTATCCTCGGCCGTGCAGGAGAAGTCGTATTCGCCGGTCAGCAGGTAGAGTGGGCAGACCCTGGTGTCGATTGCCTTCACCTTGTCCCTCAGATCGCCGTCCACGCGATAGAAGTAGAGATCGCCTTTGAAGACGCCGGGGCCGCCTTGCATATACATCCAGAGCGTCTCGTGACGGCTGACGGCAGGGCTCTGTGGGGCGATCAGGCCCGAGATCAGCGCCGCACAGACTTCGCCGCCATGGACATCCGGGCGATGTAGCCACGCCGTGTCGTACCAGGGCTGCTGGAAGTCGGCGGCCTCCAGGGCAATGAGAGCGCGGAAGTCCGTTGCGTGTTCGATGGCGAGATTGAGCACGATACGGCCGCCGATCGAACAGCCCATCACGACGGGGCGGTCGAGCTCCATGGCCCGGCAGAAGGCGCGGATCGTCGACGTGTAGGAGGCGGTCGTCAGCCGATACTCGGTCTGCTCCCAGCCATCGGGTGGCGTCGATTTGCCGTGCCAGGGCATGTCGAAGGCCAGCACCCGAAAGCGCCGCGTCACCTCGGGGTCGGCCAGCAGATGACGGAACTGGCGGCCGTCGGCGCCGGCAGTATGCAGGCAGACGAAGGGGATACCGTTCGGATCTCCGGCTTCCTCGAAGTAGAGACGGTGCGGCATGCCGTCGATGTCGAGCCGCAGGTAGCGGCCCACCATGGGATCGAGGACCGGCGGCATGGTCAGCCGAGCCCCTGAAGGTGGCGCGGCAATGCCAGCAGGTCCTTGAAGTACTGCAGGTTCTGCAGAAGCGGCCGCAGGTCGCCGTCGATCGAGGCGGCGCCACGCTTGGTGAGGGCGAAGAGGTCGTGCCAGCCCGGCGCCGGAACCTGCTCCCAGTGCTTCGTCCAGGCCTCGTCGGTGCCCCGTACGGTAAAGGCGTTGGACCGCAGCAGCCGCGGACCGCGGTCGAGCGCGGCCAGGCTGCCGCCGCTCAATACCAGGTGAAAAGGTTCGGGGCCGATATCGACGCGACACTCGACCGTGAGCCAGTGCCCACGGCGACGAAGATCGGGATCAGCGGAAAGAAGGGCCGGAAGATGGGCGAAGCGATCTGCAGGCGTCATGCCGACAGAATGCACCCATCATCGGGCGGTCGAAAGCCTCGATCGCCCGACTTGGTGGCTTGGCGCTCAGACGATCCGATCGGCCCGTAGCTTGGCGATATCGGTCGTCGTGTAGCCCAGCTCCTGCAGGATCGCGTCGGTGTGCTCGCCGAGCTTGGGCGCGCGACGACGGATGGTGAGCGGCGTGCGCGACAGCTTCACCGGCTCCTGCAGCACGGGGATCGGCTTGGCGGCACCGGGGAACTCCATCGAATGGAAGAAGCCCGCTTCGTTGACGTGACGGTCATCGAGGGCTTGCTGCGGCGTATAGACCGCGCCCGCCGGGATGCGGTTGGCTTCCAGTGCCTCGAGGGCTTCGGCGACTGTGCGGGAATCGCACCATTTCTGCATGATGTCCGACAGTGCCTCGCCGTTGTCGCCGCGGGCGAGGTCGTCCTTGAAGCGCGGATCGGCGGCGAGATCCTCGTTGCCCATCAGGCGGCACCAGCGCACGAACAGCGGCTGGCCGATCGTCATGGCGTAGATCCAGCCGTCCTTGCACTTGAAGGTATCGGAGGGCCCGGCGGTGAAGCCGCGGTTGAGGGTGGCGACGCGGTTGAGATTGAGCATCGCCTGTTCGATCAGGTGGCCGTTGGCGATGTTGATGGCGGTGCGCAGCAATGCGGTCTCGACCTTCTGGCCCTTGCCGCTCTTGGCGCGGTCCATCAGTGCCGCGAGCACGCCGACCGTCGAGAGGAGCGCCGAGCTAAAATCGACATAGGGCGTGTTGGCGCGGGTCGGCACCTCGCCGTCGCCCGACAGGTACATCGCCCCCGACATCGCCTGGCCGATCGTGTCGAACCCGACGCGGGTGGCGTAAGGGCCTTCCGAGCCGAAGGTCGAGTTGGTCGCGAGGATGATGCGTGGATTGACCGCCGAGATGGTGTCGTAGTCGATGCCCATCTTCTTCAGGTCTTCGTAGGGCAGGTTGGCGATCACGACGTCGGAGACGGCAATCAGCTTCTTCACGATCTCGCGGCCGGCGGGCTTCACCGGATTGAGGGTCAGGCCGAGCTTGTTGCGGCCCATCTGGAGGAACATGGCGCCTTCGCCGCCTTCGGCCACCGGCGTCACCCAGCGGTCCTCGCTGCCCTCGAGTTTCTCGATGCGGATCACTTCGGCGCCGAGGTCAGCCAGCATAGTGCCGCAGAACGGACCGGCGATGTAGCGGCCGAAATCGAGTACGCGGATGCCTTCCAGAACGCCTGCCATGGTGTTTTCTACCTCCCTCGAAACCGGCCTCAGACAGGCCGGCGACGACGGACCATTAGCAGAGCCACCAGCACCGTGGGAACGAGCAACGCTGCCGCGAGCAACTCCATCTGCGCATTGCTGAGCGGCATGATTCCGCCCCCGGGGGTGGCCAGCACCAGGCCGCCAAGCACCAGCGCCAGGCGGATCGGCCATTCGAGCGGGCCGGCATTGCGCAGGTCGCCGATGCCCGCCTGGTAGCCCTGGATGCCGCCGCAGATGAAGACGATGCCGATCAGTGCCGTGACGGCAAGGTAGATCGCTTCGAAGTACGGAACGGCCCCATCGGCGGACTGCAGGACCAGAGCAGGATTGGCAACGAAGAAGAAGGGGATGAAATAGATGATGCTGCCGACCCACATCGACTCCCAACCGGTCTTCATGGCCGGTGCGCCGGCAATGCCGGCGGCGGCGAACGAGGCGATGGCGACCGGCGGCGTGATCGACGACAGCATGCCCCAGTAGAAAATGAACATGTGGACGGCCATCTTGTTGAGGCCGAGCTTCTCCAGGGCCGGGCCGACCAGGATGGCGAGGAAGATGTAGCAGGCGGTGGTGGTCAGCCCCAGCCCCAGGATCAGGCTGGTGAGGGCGCACATGGCGAGCAGCAGGAGCACGTTGCTGCCGGCCAGCGCCAGCAGGTCGTTGGCCAGCGAGGCGATGACGCCGGTCAACGAGAAGGCGCCGATCAGCAGGCCGCAGCCGGCCAGGATGCCGACCAGTTCGACGAAGGTGCGGCCATTGGCTTCGAGGAAGCCGATATACTTCTTGAGACCCCAGCGCTTGTCGCCCCACAGTTCGTTCAGCACCACCAGCAACAGCATGCCGCCCAGTGCCGGCAGCAGGATGGCGTTGGTCCAGGCATCGAAGCTGCCGGGTCCGGAGGCGGCCATGGCTTTGGGAAAATTCTCGCCGCGCACCGTCATGATCGCTGCCGCGAGCACGGCGATTACGATGTTGAGGGTGTTGACCATTCTCCACCTGCCGGGCTGCGCCCACTGGTTCAGCACCAGCAGCAGGGCCGTTGCATAGAAGGGGGCATGGCTCTCGCGTTTGAAGTAGAGCAGCATCACGATCAGCAGCACGATGACGAAAGCGTAGTACCAGCCCTCCTTGAAGGTTTGCCAGGCGCTCGGCAGCTCGCGCCGTTCCAGGCCCTTGAGGCCGCGCCGCGCGGCATAGGAATCGACCTGCATGAACAGGCCGGCGTAGTAGAGAAAGGCCGGAATGATGGCGGCGACGGCGACTTCGGCATAGGTCGTGCCCATGAACTGGGCCATGACGAAGGCTGTGGCGCCCATCACCGGCGGGGCCAGCACCGCTCCGGTCGATGCACAAGCCTCGATGGCGCCGGAATAGGACGGGCTGAAGCCGGTCTTCTTCATGGTCGGGATGGTCATGGTGCCGGCCGTCAGCACGTTGCTGACGATGCTGCCCGACATCATGCCGAGCAACCCCGAGGCGAAGATGCAGACCTTGGCGGCGCCGCCGCGGAAGGTGCCGCAGAGCGCAAAGGAGAGGTTGATGAAGAATTTGCCGGCGCCCGTCATCATCAGCGCCGTACCGAACACCAGGAAGCCAATCACCACGTCGGCGAAGGCCTGGATCGGGATGCCGAGCAGGCTCTCGGTCGAAAGCATGTGATAGGCGATGGTCTGGTCGAGAGTCGATTGATTGCCCTTGAGGGGCCCGAGCCAGCCGGCGCCCGCGAACAGCGGATAGATGGTGAAGGGGAAGACGCTCAGCAGCAGGCTCCAGCCGCCGGTCCGGCGCAGCGCCTCCATGAGCGCCACCCACATGAAGAGGCCGGTATAGAGGATGGATTGCGGCGGATCGCCGAACTCCCAGCCGAGTTCGGCGGCCTTGCGGATGTTCAGCATGAGGTAGACCGACGCCGCGGCCGTGCCGAGGAACATCACGACATCGTACCAGGCGATGCGGTCGATCGATGCCTTAGGGCTGCCCGGGAAGATCACGAAGGTGAAGGGCAGCATGCAGAAGATCAGGAGATAGAAGTACTCCGTGTTGAGCGGCGTGAAGCCCACGAAGAAGCGCAGGGCGAACTGCTGGTTGATGCAGAGGAAGATCGTGACGGCCGTCAGGGCGACCAGCGCCCACCGCCAGACGCCGGCCAGCGGGCGGACCCGCATCGTCTCGGCTTCGGCCGGGCCCGTCTGATGCGGGTCGTCGAAGACCACCCGCGTCGCCTGATCGGTCATGCTGCGTATCCTATTCGTCGAAGCCTACCGGTTGGCCAGCTTTGGTGAGCGCCGTCCGCCTGGCTTCCATCCAGCCCTTGCGGAAAGCGTCCTTGTCGTCGGCCGGATTAGTCTTGAGATAGGCGGCCCAGGCGTCGGCCAGCACCTTCTGCCGGGCGATCAGGGTGTCGTTGTTTTTCTGGCCCTCGTCGGTCCAGACACCGGCTTCCTTCAGTGCGCGCACCGCGCCCGGATGATAGGGCACGATCCATTTCTGGTTCTGACGCTTGGCTTCCAGGCCGTCGACACCGACGACCGCATCCTTGTAGGAATCGTAGTTCACGATCATCGCCTTGGTGAGCCCGTAGACGAGATCGGTAGGTTGCGAGGCATAGGCCATGAAGATCGGGTACGGGTAGACTGCGACTTCGATGGTCTCGCCCTTGCCGTAGCCCGCGCCGCAGGTCGATTTGTGCGGATAGAAGTACGGCGCGAGCTTTTGCACACGCTCCCAGCCCGCCGTATCCGAGGCCGGCATCGGCGGCCAGGCGATGCCGCGCGGTGAATTCTCCGCTTCCTTGGCCTGGCCGGAAATGGTCGAGGCGAAGACGATGTCGACCTCGTTGTTGACAAGGCCTTTCATCATCGCGCCATAGCTCGAATAGTCGACGAGCTTGACGTCGTTCTTGGTAAGGCCGCCGAAAGCAATCAGGCCGAGCAGGCTCTGGTTCACGGCCGGCGAGCCCACGACCCAGCCCATGCGTTTGCCCTTCATATCCTTGATCGGGGTGTTGCCGAGATCCTTGGCAACGGCCAGGGCCTGGCCACTGCAGGTCGTCGCCGACAGCATCAATTGTAGGCCCTGTGGGCCCCATTCCTTGGTGGCGAATTCCAGCACGCCTTCCTGGGCGTAATAGACGCCGACGCCCATCGACGAGGCCTGAGCCCGACCGGCCCGCAAGGGGCCGAGGCGCGCCACGTCGTTGCCGGCGGGCAGTACGCGCAGGTCGGTGCCGTACTTGCTCTTGAGCATCTGGCCGACGGCGACGGCCTGGTTGAAAGCATTGGCGCCGGTTTCGTAGGACGTCAGCGTGATGGTTGCGGGAAGCTTGATGTCCTGTGCCGCCGTGCCGCCAACGTACGCCAACGCTACTGCGGCCGACAGGACGGCGCCGCGGAACCCATACGCCATTGCTTTCACTCCCAAGCAGTTACTCGAAAATCACGTCCATCCCGACCTTCTGCAGCGCCGCGGCGCGCGCCTTCATCCACCCTTCGGCGAAGGCCTTGTCGTCCGACGGGCCATTCGCGGAATAGGCCTTCCACGCCTCCTGCATAACCTGCTGGCGTTTCACGAGGCTGTCGTTGTGCTTCTGGGCGGCGTCGGTCCAGACGCCTTTCTCCTTGAAGGCTCGGATCGCGCCGTCGTGGTAAGGCACTACCCAGGTGAAGTTCTGCAGCGACAGGGCCATGCCGTCGGCGCCAGGGGCACCGGCCTTGTAGTCGTCGTAGGCGTCGATCATCGCCTTGGTGATGGTGTAGATCGCGTCGGTCGGCCGGTCGGCATAGGTCATGAAGATCGGATAGGCGTAGCTCGCCATGGTGATCGGCGCCTGGGGTGACAGGCCGCCGACACCGCAGGTCGCCTTGTGCGCCACGAAGTAAGGCGCCTTCTTGTGCACCCGTGCCCAGCCTTCCTTGTCGTCGGCCGGCATGGGCGGGAAAACCACGCCGCGCGGCGAGGAATCGGCTTCCCTGGCCTGGCCGGAGATCGTCGACGTGAGAGCGATGTCAGCCTCGTTGTTGATGAAGCCCTTCCACATCGCGTTGTTGGACGAGAACTGGACGAGGGTGACGTCTTTCTCGCCGAGATTGGCGAAGGCAAGCAGGGAGATCGCGCCCTGGGTGAGGGCCGGCGAGCCGACGACGACCGCCAGCCGCTTGCCCTTGAGGTCCTTGACCTCCTTAGCACCAGTGTCCTTGGCAACGGCAATGCTCAGCCCGTTGCAGGCGGTGGCGGCCATCAGCAGGCGGCTGGCCTGCGGTCCCCAACTGCGCGCACCGAATTCGAAGACGCCCTCCTGGGCGAAATAGGTACCGATGCCCATCTGCGAGATGACGGCGCGGTTGGCCTTGATCGGGGCGAGGCGGCCGGTGTCGTTGCCCGACGGCAGCACGCGCACGTCGCTGCCGAACTTCTGCTTGAACTGCTGGCCGATCGCGACGGCGATATTGAAGCCCGAGGAGCCGGTGTCGTAGGCGGTCCACGACATTTCCTTGGGCAGGTTCTGGCTGAAGGCTGGACTGGAGACGAATAGCGCCAATACGGCGCCCGCAACGACGGTGCGTCGGTTCATTGATTTCCTCCCTGCGTCGCACCTTGTTACCGGCGTCGATCGCCCGAGCATGTTGCCAACTCGGGGGGAGGTGTTCAATCGAAGATGGCAGCCCCTGTGTAAGCGCTGCGGACGGCTTGCCTGCCGACCTTGGCGCCGTCAGGCGCCAAGTGTGCGGCCGCGGGCCTTCGCCGCCCTGAGCGTGCCGCCGCGCATGACGTGGCCGGGCAGGGGGCGGCCGACAACATCTTCGGCGATCTTGGCGACCTCGATCAGCTTTTCGACGTCGAGGCCGGTTTCGACGCCCATCTCCTCGCACATATAGGCGAAGTCCTCGGTGCAGATATTGCCGACGGCGCCGTCGGTCGCGGCGAAGGGGCAGCCGCCGAGGCCGGCGATCGAGGCATCGAACTTGGTGACCCCCAACCGCAGCCCGGCATACGCTGCCGCCATACCGGTGCCGCGCGTGTCGTGGAGGTGGAGCGAGATCTCGAGCTCGGGCCACTTGCTGCGGATGGCGCCGATCAGCCGTTCGACCGATTGCGGCGTCGCCCAGCCCATGGCGTCGGTGAGCTTGATGCCCTTGAGCTTGAAGCCGGCCAGTTCCGCCTCGTCGAGCGCGAGTTGGACGCGCTGCAGGATCAGATCGGTCGAAAGCTCACCCTCGTAGTTGCAGCCGAAGGCGCCGAGGATGATGCCCCATTCGACCGGCATGCCGCGGTCCTTGAAGGTCTTGAGCGACATCCGCTGTTCGACCATGGCGTCGGCAACGGACTTGCCGATGTTCTTGCGCGAGAAGGTGTCCGAGGCGGTGACGCGGACGCCGCCGTCGACATGAAGGGGCCCACGGAGCGCCCGCTCGAGGCCCTGCTGGTTCAGCCACAGGGCGGCGTACTGCACGTCGGGCTTCTGTCGGATCGCCGCCGCCACTTCTTCGGCGTCGGCCATGGTCGGCACCCGCTTGGGGTTGACGTAGGAGACGCAGGCGATGCGTTTCAAGCCTGCGTCCGCCAGAGCCTCGATGAGGCGGACCTTGTCGGCGACCGGGATCGCCTTCTTTTCCGACTGGAAGCCCTCGCGAGGGCCTTCCTCGTCGATCGACACTCGCTTGGGAAGGTCGGACATCCCGCTACTCCTACTGGGTCGGACGGCAGGGGGATTATGCCAAAGGCGGAGACGCCCGACACGATGCGTTTTCGCGTGGACGGAACCGCCTGGCGGCTCCGTCCACGCGCAAGCCGACTTAGCCTTCTTCCTGGAAGGCCTCCTCTCGGGCCTTCTTGAAGCTGGGCAGCGCCATCAGGATCAGCAGCAGCGCCGTCGTGATGAGCAGGCCGAGGCTGATCGGGCGTTCGAGGAAGATCATCGGATCGCCGCGCGACAGCAGCATGGCACGCCGGAAGTACTCTTCCATCTGCGGTCCCAGCACCAGTCCCAGGAGGAACGGAGCGCCCTCGCAGCCCAGCCGCACGAAGATGTAGCCCAGCACGCCGAAGGCGGCGACCTGCATCACGTGGAAGGTGCTGTTCTGCAGGCTGTAGGCGCCGATGCAGCAGAAGAGCAGGATCGCCGGAGCCAGGAAGCGGTAAGGCACCGTGAGCAGCTTCACCCACATGCCGATCATCGGCAGGTTGATGATGACCAGCATGGCGTTGCCGATCCACATCGAGGCGATCATGCCCCAGAACAGGTCCGGCTTCTTGGTCATGACCTCGGGGCCAGGCTGGATGCCCTGGATGATCATGGCGCCGACCATGAGGGCCATCACCGCGTTCGACGGGATGCCCAGGGTCAGCATGGGGATGAACGAGGTCTGCGCCGCAGCGTTGTTGGCCGCTTCAGGAGCCGCCACGCCCTCGACCGCGCCCTTGCCGAACCGCTGCGGCGTCTTCGAGATCTTCTTCTCCAGGGTGTAGGAGGAGAAGGCACCCAGGGTCGGACCGCCGCCCGGCAGCACGCCCAGCGCCGCGCCGAGGAAGGTGCCTCGCAGCGCCGCCGGAACGGCCCGTCGGATCTCTTCGGCCGTCGGCCACAGCGACGTCACCTTGATGGTTCCGCTGCCGCGACTGAGGTGACGTTCGAGGTTGACCACGATCTCGGCGATGCCGAACAGGCCCATGGCAATCGGCGCGAAGTCGATGCCGTCGCTCAGCTCGGGCAGGTCGAAGGTGAAGCGTTGCGCGCCGGTGTTGACGTCTGTGCCGACCAGGCCGAACAGCAGGCCGAGAAAGATCATGGCGATCGCCTTGATCACCGAGCCGCTGGCCAGGATGACGGCGGCGACGAGGCCGAGCGCCATCAGCGAGCAGTAATCGGCCGGGCCGAACTTCTGCGCCATCCGGGTGAGCGGTTCGGCGAACATCACGATGATGAACGTGCCGACCGTGCCGGCGAAGAACGAGCCGACGGCCGAAATCGACAGCGCCGCGCCGGCGCGACCGTTGCGCGCCATCTGGTAGCCGTCGAGACATGTCACCACCGACGAGGCTTCACCTGGCAGGTTGACCAGGATGGAGGTCGTCGAACCGCCATAGGCCGCGCCGTAGTAGATGCCGGCCAGCATGATCAGCGAGGCCGTGGGCGGCAGGTGGAAGGTGATCGGCAGCAACATGGCGATCGTTGCCACGGGGCCGATACCCGGAAGAACGCCGATCAGCGTGCCCAGCAGGCAGCCGATCAATGCGTACATCAGGTTCTGAAAAGTGAAGGCGACGCCAAAACCCAGCGCGAGGTTGTCGAGCAGATCCATCTTACCAAATTCCGCGTACGATCGAGACATTCATGCCGAGGCCGACCTTGAACACGACGGTACAGAGGACGGCGAGCACCACCATGTTGCCGAGCACTTCGGTCAGCTTGAACTCCTCGCCGG
>MKRV01000301.1 GCA_001897995.1 Alphaproteobacteria bacterium 65-37
TTCTTCACCTGCGACCCGGCGATGGGCCGCGATGCGGCGCGGCTGTTCAACTTCATGACGGGCTATGCGCGGCCTGAGCAGATGGAGAAGATCGCCTTTGCCCCGGTGACCCTTCGTCCGACGCTCATCGACCTGATCGACGCCGAGATCGCCAATGCCAAGGCCGGGCGGCCGGCGGCGATCTGGGCCAAGCTGAACTCGCTGGTCGATGCCAAGCTGATCGATCACCTCTACGCGGCGTCGCGGGCAGGGGTGCAGATCGACCTGGTGATCCGCGGCATCTGCTGCCTCAGGCCCGGCGTGCCGGGCTTGAGCGAGCATATCCGCGTGAAGAGCATGATCGGCCGCTTCCTCGAGCATGCGCGTATCGTCTGTTTCGGCAACGGCAAGGCGCTGCCGTCGCTCGATGCCAAGGTGTTCATCTCTTCCGCCGACTGGATGCCACGCAATCTCGATCGTCGTGTCGAGCTTTTGTGCCCGGTCGAGAACCCGACCGTGCACGAGCAGGTGCTCGACCAGATCATGGTCGCCAACCTCAAGGACGACGGGCAAAGCTGGCTGATGACGCCGGAGGGCGATTACCGCCGGCCGCGCAGCACCAAGGACGAACCGTTCATCGCACATCACTATTTTATGACAAACCCGTCGCTGTCGGGGCGTGGCAGCGCCTTGAAACTGAGCGGCGCCGTGCCGCGCCTCGTGCTGAGTTCCTGAGCCGAAACCGGGGTAGCGGGCAGCGGCGTCGGGTCGCGCCGAGGAGGCTGCAATCCGGCGCTGCAAACCGGCGCCGTTTCGGCTAGAGGGAGCGCGCATGGACGGCGAACGCACCGCAGGCGCCCCCGAGATGCGCGCTTCCCTTGAACGGGGCCGCGTCGGGATCATCGACGTCGGCTCGAACTCCATTCGTCTCGTCGTCTACGAGCGGGCAAGCCGCGCGCCGTTGCCGGTCTTCAATGAAAAGGTGCTGTGCGGCCTGGCGCGCGGTCTCGATGCGACCGGCCGGCTGAACCCGGAAGGCGTCGAAATGGCGCTGGCCAATATCGACCGCTTCACGACCCTCGCACACAACATGAAGGTGACGTCGCTCGATCTTCTGGCGACGGCGGCGGTGCGGGATGCGGCCGATGGCGCAGACTTCATGCGCCAAATCACCAGCCGACCGGGCATTGTCGCCCATACGGTGAGCGGCCAGGACGAGGCGCGTTTCTCGGGCTACGGCGTGATCTGCGGCATGCCCGACGCCGACGGCGTGATGGGCGACCTGGGTGGCGGCAGCCTCGAACTCGCGGCGATCGGCAACGGTCAGCTCGGCCCATCGAGCACCTTGCCGGTCGGACCGCTGCGCCTGATGTCGTCGGGACGGGGCGATCCCAAGAAGATCGTCGTCGAGGCCGTCGAGAACGTACGCTGGCTGCGTGAGCATCAGGGCAAGACCTTCTATGCCGTGGGTGGCGCCTGGCGTTCGTTTGCGCGCCTGCACATGGAGCAGGCCGGCTATCCGCTACACATCATCCATCAATACGAGATCTCGGCCGAAGAGACGCGCGCCGTGGCACGGCTGATCGCCGTGCAGAGCCCCAAGTCGCTGGAGAAGATGCCGGGCGTGTCGCGTCGCCGCGTCGATACCTTGCCGCTCGCCTGCCTGGCGCTGGATCGGCTGCTCGGCGTCTTGAAGCCGCGCAGCGTCGTCTTCTCCGCGTTCGGCCTGCGCGAGGGCTTCTATTATTCGCGGCTGAGCGCCGCCGAGCGTGCGCGTCATCCGCTGATCGCCTTCGCCGAGGAACAGGGGGCGGGCTGGCGGCGATTCGATCTGACCCCGCAGGAGATCTTCGACTGGCTGACGCCGGCCTTTGCCGGCGAAAGCGAAGTCGATCGTGTGCTGCGGACGGCGGCCTGCCATCTCAGCGACATTTCCTGGGACGATCATCCCGACTATCGCGCCGACCAGGCGTACTTCCGGGTGCTGCATCTGCCGGCGCCGGGCATGAACCACCGCGAGCGTGCGGTGCTCGCGATGGCCATGACCTACCGCTACAAGAGCGATCCCAAGTCGGCGATGATCGACACGGCGCTCAGGCTGTCGGACGGCCGTGGCCGCGCTTATGCCAAGCGTCTCGGCGCCTGCCTGCGGCTCGCCTACAATCTCAGCGGCGGCGCGCCCGGTCTGCTGCCGCAACTGCAGTTGCGTCGCACCGAACGCGAGCTGCGCCTCCTGGTGCCGCAGGCCCTGCGGCGCAGCCTGGGCGACGTCACGGCCCGCCGGCTCGAGACGGCGGCCGAAGCTTTCGAGCTGAAGCCGATGATCGTCGCGGCCTAGGCCGCGACGCCGGCAACCGCCTAGAATTCGACGGGTATCTGGATCAGCTTGGGCTGATCGCCGGCCAGTGCCAGCGCCAGGCGACCTTCGATCAGGTCGATCGCCTCGGCCCCGAACACTTCGCGGCGCCAGCCTTTCAGGGCCGGCACGTCGCGCTTGCCGGCGGCGATGCGGTCGAGTTCTTCGGCATTGGCGACCAGACGGCCGGCAACGCCGGCCTGCTCGGCCTTGAGCCGCAGCAGGGTGCGCAGCAGATCGACGACGGCGCCGGGAGCGCGCAGCTGTTCCGCAGGCTTGTCGCGAGACGGCAGCTCGGAGTCGGGCAGGGCGCGGGCACGGGCGATCGCCTCGATCAGTTCGCGACCCTGCCAGCCTTCGGCGAAACCGCGTCCCAGGCCGCGCGTCATCGCCAGTTCCTCGACGGTCTTGGGAGAATGGCTGGCGATTTCCAGGACCTGCTCGTCGCGCAGCAGGCGCTGGCGCGGGATGTCGATGCGTTGCGCCGTACGCTCGCGCCACGCCGCCACTTCCTTGAGGGTCGCCAGCATGCGCGGCGAGGAGCCCCGGGGCTTCAGCCGGCGCCAGGCCTGCTCGGGGTCGGCGCGATAGGTGGCCGGGTCGTTCAGCACCGCCATCTCCTCGGCAATCCAGGAGAAACGGCCGCTCTTGTCGAGCTGGCGCTTCAGCTTTTCGTAGACCACGCGGAGGTGCGTCACGTCCGACAGGGCGTAGGTGATCTGCCGTTCGCTGAGCGGTCGGCGGCTCCAGTCCGTGAAGCGGCTCGATTTGTCGATCTTGGCCTTGGCGAGCTTGGTGGCGAGCGACTCGTAGGAGGCGGCTTCGCCGTGGCCGCAGACCATGGCGGCGACCTGGGTATCGAACAGCGGCGACGGCACCTTGCTGAGGCGCAGATGGAAGATTTCGATGTCCTGCCGGGCGGCGTGAAAGACCTTGAGGACCTTGGGGTTGGCCATCAGCTCGTCGAGGGGGGCGAGGTCGATACCCTCGGCCAGGGCATCGATCGCGGCCGCGTCCTCGGGGCCGGCGACCTGGGCCAGGCAGAGCTTGGGCCAATAGGTCCGCTCACGCATGAACTCGGTGTCGACGGTGATGAACTCGGTGTCGGCCAGCGGCTTGCAGAAGGCCGCCAATTCATCGGTCGTGGTGATGAGCTTCATTGAGGCCGTTCTATAGCGGGCGGCGGCCCCAGGGGCAAAGGGCACGACGGAAGGGCCGCCTTCCCTTGACTTGGCAACGCTTTCCGTGCCTTTTGCCGGGCCTCTAAAAGCCGGAAAATACGTAATGTCTTCTGTCTACCGAACCCATACGTGCGGCCAGTTGCGGCCGGAGCATGTCGGCCAGCAGGCCCGTCTGTCGGGCTGGGTCCAGCGCAAGCGCGACCACGGCAATCTGCTGTTCATCGACCTGCGCGACCACTATGGCGTGACCCAGGTGGTGGTGGACGCGGCCAGCCCGGTCTTCAAGGCTGCAGAGGGTGTGCGCAACGAGAGCGTGATCACGGTGAGCGGCAACGTACTGGCCCGCGAACCGTCGACGGTGAACCCGCGTCTGGCGACCGGTCAGGTCGAGCTCGATGCCGCCGAGATGATCGTGCAGGCTATGGCCGATCCGCTGCCCATTCCGGTCTACCAGGAGAACGACACGACGCCCGAGGAGCTGCGCCTCAAGTACCGCTTCCTCGATCTGCGCAAGGACAAGCTGCACAAGAACATCATGCTGCGCAGCCAAGTCATCGCCTCCCTGCGACGGCGCATGATCGAGCAGGGATTCATGGAGTTCCAGACGCCAATCTTGACGGCGGATAGTCCGGAAGGCGCGCGTTCCTACGTGGTGCCGAGCCGGCTGCATCCCGGCAAGTTCTATGCCCTGCCGCAGGCGCCGCAGATGTTCAAGCAGCTGCTGATGGTGTCGGGCTTCGACCGCTACTTCCAGATCGCACCCTGCTTCCGCGACGAGGATGCGCGCGCCGACCGGGCACCCGGCGAATTCTACCAGCTCGACTTCGAGATGAGCTTCGTCACCCAGGAGGACGTCTTCGCGGCCATCGAGCCGGTCCTGGGCGGCGTCTTCGAGGAGTTCGCCGGCTTCGGCCGCGAGGCCCCGCGCAAGGTGACGCCGTTCCCGTTTCCACGCATTCCTTACGCCGAGGCGCTGCTGAGCTACGGCACGGACAAGCCCGACCTGCGCAACCCGCTCAGAATCGTCGATGCCGGCGAGGTCTTCGCCGGCTCGGATTTCAAGGTGTTCGCCGGCATCGTGGCCGCGGGCGGCGTGGTCCGGGCGCTGCGCGCGCCGGGAGCGTCGGCACAGCCGCGCAGCTTCTTCGACAAGCTGAACAGCTGGGCACAAAGCGAGGGCAAGCCGGGGCTGGGCTATATCGTGCTCGAAGGGGGAGCGGGGAAGGGGCCGATCGCCAAGTTCGTGACGGGCGACCGTCTGGCGAAGCTCAAGGCTCTGACCGGCGCTGAGGACGGCGATGCCGTCTTCTTCGTGGCCGACAAGCCCGAGGCGGCCTGGAAATTCGCAGGCCAGGTGCGCACCAAGGTCGGCCAGGAACTGGGCGTCATCGCCGAGGACGAGTTCCGCTTCTGCTGGATCGTCGACTTCCCGATGTTCGAATACGACGAGAAGGCCAAGAAGATCGACTTCAGCCACAACCCCTTCTCGATGCCGCAGGGCGGGCTGGAGGCGCTGGAGACGCAGGATCCGCTGACCATCAAGGCCTGGCAGTACGATATCGTCTGTAACGGCATCGAGCTCTGCTCGGGGGCGATCCGCAACCATCGCCCGGAGATCATGTACAAGGCGTTCGGGATCGCGGGCTACAGCAAGGAGGATGTCGAGCTGCGCTTCGGCGGCATGCTCAATGCCTTCAAGTTCGGTGCTCCGCCGCACGGCGGTGCCGCGCCGGGTGTCGATCGCATCGTGATGCTGCTGGCCGACGAGCCCAACATCCGCGAGGTGATCTGCTTCCCGATGAATCAGCAGGCCGTCGACCTGATGATGGACGCGCCGACCGAGCTGCCGTCCGAGAAGCTGCGCGAACTGCATATCGGTTTGCGCCTGCCGCCGCCGAAAAAGGACTAGGAAGCGGAAGCTTTTGCCGGCCAAGCCTTCGCCTCTCGCACAAGGGGCGAAGGCTTGTGAATTTGACGATGTAAAAATAATGAGATTTGACGGTATCTAGTTCCTCTGTGGCGCAGCGGGCACCAGTCATTGTGGTGCGTGGCCAAAATTGACTGGCCGTAAAATCACTAGTAAATTCAATAGATTATAGTCTTTTATTTATTAAGATTATGAGCTCTTGCAGGCTCTCCATTTGTATTGCTCTGCCCTTGGCGCTGGGATTGTCCCTGACGACGGGCGCCTGCGGTGTGCCGCTCGCCGTTTCCGCGGCAAGCTACGCCGCTGACGGTGGCCTGGTCGCCGCCTCCGACAAGACCTCGACGGACCACGTTCTATCGGTCATCACCAAGGAGGATTGTGCGATGTGGCGCATTTTCCGCGGTCGTCGGATCTGCACGGAGCGTGCCGACGGCGAAGATCCTTACGATGTCAATTACGCCGAGCCACAGCGCGAAGTCTCGGAAGACGGTGTTCAATACACCGCACCGCTGCGCGCCACCGCCGGGGCGCCGGCGGTGAGTTGGGATCCGGCGACCTACAAGGCCGGCGCAACCCAACCTGGTGCCGGCGGGGCAGTGCCGGCCGAACCGGCGGTCGTGACACCGGCCGCTGCGCCGACGGCTGCGGCGCCGAAAGCCACGGCGCCCACAGCTGCCAAGGCGACGCCGGCGCCGACTAAGCCAAAGGCAACGAAGCCGGTCCCGCGCGCCACTGCCAAGAAGCCTAAGCCGTCACGAGGTTCGGCGGCGTCTGGTTCCTGAGAAGGTAGGTCTCGAGGTTGTCGAGCGCCTTGAAGCCCATGGCGTTGCGCGTCTCGACCGTGGCCGAGCCCATGTGCGGCAGCAGGAAGGCGTTGGTCAGGTCGTAGTAGCCCTGATGTAGCTTGGGCTCGCCATCGAACACGTCGAGGCCAGCCGAGGCGAGATGGCCGCTCTTGAGGGCAGCGATCAGGGCCTCGTCGTCGACCACACCGCCCCGCGCCGTATTGACCACGATGGCGCCCTTGGGCAGTCGGGCGATGCGCTCGGCGTTCACCCATTTGCGGGTCTGCGGCGTCATGGGGGCATTGATCGACAGGAAGTCGCAGTGTGCCAGCATGTCGTCGGGATTGGCATGGAACACCGCACCCTTTTCCTCGTCGGGGCTGAGCCGGCTGCGATTGCTGTAATGGATCTGCATGCGAAAGGCACGGGCACGATCGGCCATGGCCTGCCCGATGCGACCCATCCCGAAGATACCAAGGCGCTTGCCGGTGACATGCGTGCCCATGAGCTGGGTCGGTGCCCAGCCGACCCAATGGTGGGCCCGCAGCAGGGCGGCCCCTTCATGGGCACGCCGCGCCGCGCCCAGCAGGCAGAGCATGGCGATGTCGGCGGTGGCGTCGGTCAGCACGTCCGGCGTGTTGGCGACCAGGATATTGCGCTTGGCGGCGGCGGCCACATCGACATGCTCGTAGCCGACCGAGAAGGTGGCGATCATGCGGATCGACGTCGGGAGTGCCGCGATCGTGGCAGCGTTCAGGCTGTCGCCGGCGGCGCACATGATGGCGTCGCAACCGGCGGCTGCTTTGGTCAGGGAGGGGCTGTCGTAGAGCCGATCCTCAGGATTGAGCACGGCATCGAAATGGGCGGTCAGGCGGGCTTCGACGTCAGGCGGAAAGAGCCGGGTTGCAAGAACCCGGGGCTTGCTGTTTGCCATTGACGCTATCCTCCCTGTGCAGCCCTGACGCAGGCGATCATTCTGGTATTCCGTGCGCATGGATATTACGCTTGCGCCGTCGGCTACAAGGCCTAGCCCCCACGCCAGTGTCCGTTGACCAATTATAGTTTTCGACGTCCTCGTGTCCAAACAGCGGTAACAGCCACCGCCGTTTGTGCGCTCCTGTTGCTCGCCCTGTGGATAAGGGCGGCCGATGCCCAGCAGCAATCCGCGCAACAGGCAGATTCCCCCCTGGTGCCGCATCGTGCCACCTACGACATGAAACTCTCGGTGGCGCGGCCCAACAGCGGCATCATCGAGGTGAGTGGCCGCATGGTGCTGGAGACCGTCGAGGCCTGCGAAGGCTGGGAGGTCAAGCAGCGCATCGGGCTGAAATTCCTGCGCAACGACGGCGACGAGTTTTCGACCGATTCGAGCTTCACCAGCTACGAGACAAAGGACGGGCTCGCGCTGCGCTTCAGTGTGCGCAACATTCAGGACAACGAAGTCGAAGAGGAGCTGCGCGGCAACGCCGACCTCGAGACGCTGGGTGGCAAGGGCCGTGCGACTTTCACCCTGCCGGAGGCACGCAGCTTCGAGCTGCCGGCCGGCACGCTCTTTCCGACGACCCATCTGGTCCGCGTCATCCGCCATGCCCGCGATGGCGATAAGTCGGCGTCCTATTCGGTGTTCGACGGAGCCCGTCTCGATGGCGCCTTCCTGGTCAATGCCGTGATCGGGCGCTCGCCGCGTCAAGCCGGTGCGCCGGCGGTGCGGGGAGACGTCTCCCTGATGCGTAATCAACCGTCGTGGAGCGTGCGTTTCGCCTTCTTCGGCGCCGGCGACCAGGGCGCCCATCCCGAGTACGAGCTGGCCCTCGATCTGCTGGGCAACGGTATTGCCCGTTCGATGTTGCTCGACTACGGCGACTTCGCCGTGGATGCTCGCCTGATTCAACTCCAAGCCCTGCCGAGGCCGCGATGCTAAGTCTTCGCTTGCTTGCCCCATCAACTGCTGCCGCACTCGTCGTTGCCGTCGCCGCGCAGGCGGGTGCCCAGGACCTGGCGCCGCACCGGGCGGCCTACACCGTGACCATGACGGAAAACGGCAAGCCGACCGGCAGTTCGTCGGGCACCTACGCCTACGAGCTCAAGCTCACCTGCGACGGCTATGTCTCGACCCAGCGCCTGCAGCTGGACCTCGCAGGCGGACGTGGCTCGGCGACCACCGAGCAGCAGACGCAGATGACCGAGAGCAAGGACGGCAAGAAGCTCGTCTTCGAGCATCGCTCCACGACGGGCGGTCGCCGGACCAGCCTGATGAAGGGCGAGGCGACCCTGGGCGACGATGGCTCGGGAGAGGCGCGTTTCACCGAACCCGAAGGCCAGACCGTGAAGCTGCCGGCCGGCACGTATTTCCCGGCAGCCATTCTGCGGGCCACCATTCGCGCCGCGAAGGCCGGCGAGAACGGCTCCGAAGGGCTGTTCTTCTTCGGCGACAAGGTGAAGCCGCCGCTCGCCGTCAACGCCCTGATCGGCAAGGTGCCCAAGCGCCTATCCGACGTGAAGATTCCCGAAGGGGCGGAGGAACTGGCCGACGGTCGCGCCCGCATCTACTACCGCGCCGGTTTCTTCGACGCCGACACCAAGCAGCAGGGCGAGCCGGTGTTCGAGATGAGCAGCGTGACGCTCGACAACGGTATCGAGCTCTATGGCACGCACGAGCAGAGCGAAGGCGGGATCGAGTACCGCATCACCCGGCTCGAGGCGCTGCCCAAGCCCACCTGCAAATAGTGTGCGGCCGTGACGGCGCCTGCAGCCGACGACGATAGAGCGACGTCCGAGGGGCTGACGCCCGAGCAAGCCGTCGAACGGCTGGAGCAGCTCCACGGTGCGGCGAGCACGGCGTTGCGCGAGGCGCTGGCGCGCTTCACCGAAACCGGCGCCGTACCGACGGACGAGGAGCGGGCGCGCTTCCGCTACCCCGAACTTCGGGTCGACTGGCAGCCGGACGGCGCCGTGCGCTTCACCCGGCGGGCCTGGGCGAAGTTCCAGGCGCCCGGCCTCTACTCGACCACGATCACCCAGCCGACGTTCTTCCGACAGTACCTGCTGGAACAGCTGCGTCCCCTGGCTCACGAGTTCGGGGCGCGGATCGATGTCGGCCTCAGCGCGCAGGAAATCCCGTATCCGTTCGTCACCGAGGAAGGCGATGAGTTCGTGCATGGCGAACTGTCGGTGGCCGCGCTGGCACGCCACTTTCCGACGGCCGTTCTGGCCGATGTCGGCGACGAGATCGTCGACGGGCTGTGGGAGCCGAAGGAAGGCCAGCCGCGCCCGCTCGCGCTGTTCGACGCGGTCCGTATCGACTATTCGCTGCGCCGCCTGATCCACTACACGGGCAGCGACTGGCGCATGATCCAGCCCTGGATCCTGTTCACCAACTATCAGCGCTATGTCGACCGCTTCCTCGACTGGGCCGTCGAGGAGCTGAGGCGGCCGGACGGTCCCTACATGGCGCTGGTCCTGCCGGGCGAGGTCACGGTTCGGCGCGGCGACACGCCGGAGGCCGCCGAAGCGGCCATCGCGGCCGCACCCTGGCATCGCTTCCAGATGCCGGCCTACAGCCTGCTGCGGTCCGACGGCAAGGGCGGCATCACCCTGGTGAATATCGGCGTCGGACCGTCCAACGCCAAGAACGCGACCGATCATCTCGCGGTGCTGCGGCCGCATTGCTGGCTGATGATCGGCCATTGCGGCGGGTTGCGGCAGTCGCAGACCATCGGCGACTACGTCCTGGCGCACGGCTATATGCGCCGCGACCGTATCCTCGACGACCTGGTGCCACCGGAAGTGCCGGTGCCGGCTCTGGCCGAAGTGCAGGTGGCGCTGCAGACCGCGGCGGAGCGAGTGACCGGCGAGCGCGGCGATGCGCTCAAGCGGCGGCTGCGCACGGGCACGGTGGTGAGCTACGACGATCGGAACTGGGAGTTGCGCTGGTCGCAGGAGCGGCGGCGCATCAACCACGGCCGCGCCATCGCCGTCGACATGGAAAGCGCCACGCTCGCCACCCAGGGCTATCGACTGCGCGTGCCCTACGGAACCTTGCTGTGCGTCTCCGACAAGCCGCTGCACGGCGAGATCAAGCTGCCGGGCGCGGCGACGCTCTTCTACCAGCGTGCCGTCGGCGAGCACCTGCATATCGGCCTGGAAACGATCGACCTGCTGCGCAGCGAGATCGGCTCGCTGCACTCGCGCAAGCTGCGCTCTTTCGACGAGCCGCCGTTCCGATAAGAGTCACGCGGGCCAAGAGACCGGCCGGCTGGCTCGAATCAGACGGGCCACAACCACGCGGCGCCGCGCACACCGCTCGAATCGCCATGCTTGGGCGGCACCAGGCGGGTGGCGATGCTGTCGCGCTCGGAAAAGACGTAGTCTTTCCACAGTTCCGGGACCCGGCGATAGAGCGCACTCATCTTCGACAGGCCGCCGCCCAGGACGATGACGTGCGGGTCGATCAGGTTCACGACGTTGGCGAGCGCCCGCGCCAGCCGATCGCAATAGGTTTCGAAACATTGCGCCGCGACGCGATCGCCTTGTGTCGCCGCGTCGGCGATATCGGTGGCCTTGAGTTCCCGGCCGGCGATACGGGCAAACTGCGACTGGAAAGCCGGCCCGCTGAGCCAGGCCTCGACACAGCTGCGGCGACCGCAGTAGCAGGCCGGTCCCGGCCGCTCGTCGTCACGTGGGAGCGGGAGCGCGTTGTGGCCCCATTCGCCGCCGATCGCCTGCGCGCCGACCAGCGGCCGGCCGTCGATCACGATACCACCGCCGACGCCGGTGCCCAGGATGACGCCGAACACGATAGGCGCGCCGGCGCCTGCACCGTCGGCTGCCTCCGAGACGGCAAAGCAATTGGCGTCATTGGACAGCCGCACCTCGTCGCGCCCCAGGGCGCGCCGCAGGTCGAGGTCGAGGGGGCGGCCATTCAGCCGAGTCGAGTTGGCGTTCTTGATCAGGCCGGACGCTGGCGAGATCGCGCCGGGATGTCCCACGCCGACACGGCAACGCGCACCGGCCTTGGCTTCGAGATCTCGCACGACTGCGACAACGGCCTGCACCGTGGCCTCGTAGCTCTCGCCCGGTGTCGCTACGCGCAGCCGCGCACGTTCCGATCCACCGTCGTCGAGAACGATGCCTTCGATCTTGGTGCCGCCGAGGTCAATGCCGATGCGCATGAAGTCTCCCGATCACATCTCAGAGAAAGCGGGCGCGTATGTCTATCCCGTTCCCGTGCTCAACTTTGTCGAACGTTTTGACGAGGTGTTTGGTTCCGGACGTGTGCGTGGACAGGCAGCCACCTTGCAGAGCGAGATCGATATGCCGTTCTCTCGACCGTTGCATGCCCGAGAGAACGGCATTTCATGCACGCCGCGTTCGCTCTAAAGTCGTCGGCTGAGAAGCATGGCGATGGGACTGGCGGCACTATGACGAAGGGCGGAGCAGGGGGATCGTGGCGACGGCGCCCGTCGACCATCCTGTGGATGCTCTCCGTCGGGCAACTCGTCTCCTGGGGCCTGGTCTACTACACCTTCCCGCTGTTCATCGCGCCGATGGAGCAGGAACTGGGCTGGACACGCAGCTCGATGTTCGGCGCCTTGTCGGCCGGCCTGCTGACGGCAGGCTTGTGCTCGATCCCGGTGGGAGCCTGGATCGACCGCGGTCATGGACGTCTGCTGATGACGGGTGGGTCGCTGCTGGCGGCGATCTTGCTGGTCGTCTGGTCGCGGGTCGAGTCGCTGCCGGTGTTCTATGCCCTGTGGATCGGGCTCGGCGCCTGCCAGGCCGTCATCCTCTACGAGCCGGCATTCGCCGTGATCACGCGCGTCTATGGCCCGCGCTACAAACAGGCGATCCTGCTGATCACCTTTCTCGGCGGGTTGGCCAGCACCTTCGGCATTCCCTTCGCGCAGTTCCTGATCGAGCGCATCGGCTGGCGGCCGGCGCTCGAGGTGATGGCCGGTGTCAATCTCGCCGTCGCCTTCCTGATCCACTGGCTGTTCGTGCCGGGACCGCACGAGAAGCCTGTGCCGATCGCGGAGCCTCGGCCGCAGACGGATGGCACGGCGAAGAAGAGCCCCCTCGCGGCCGCCGTGCGCGTGCCGGCCTTCTGGGGACTGGTCGTGGCCTTCGCCGGGTACGGCCTCGCCTTTTCGGCGATGAGCTTCCATCTCATTCCACTGCTCGACGAGCGCGGTGTGCCGATCGGGGTCGTGATGGCGATCGTCGCACTGATCGGGCCCATGCAGGTGGTGGGACGGGTGCTGCTGATGGTGGGACAGCGCCACGTCACCACCATTCAGCTCGGCGCCGGCATCTACTTCGCCTTTCCCATCTCCATGGCGATGCTGGCGACGGGTATCAGCGACGTCTACGGATTGATCCTGTTCGCCATCATCTATGGCGTCGCCAATGGCCTTCTCACCATCCTGCGCGGCATGGCGGTGCCGGAGTTCATCGGCCCCGAAGGCTATGGCATCGTCTCGGGGGCGCTGACCTTGCCGACCAACGTCATGCGCGCGGCGGGGCCGTTGCTGGCGTCGCTCGCCTGGGGCGCCTTCGGCGGCTATACGCCGGTTCTCTGGGGCCTGGCCGTCATCATGCTGATCGCGGCTGCCGGCTTTGCGGCGGCGGCCGTCCTGTCGAAACGGCCGCGCTGAAAAGGCACGCTGAGCGGGGCGTGCTGCACGCTTTCGCCACAATCGCAGACCAAATGCACTGTCGATCACGAAGAAAAGCAGGGTGAGGCGGCATGTTCGATGCGAAGCGTTTGCTGGATCAGTTCGTCGGTGGCCCGGGTAATCAGGGCGGCGGTCAAGGCGGGAGCGGTGGCGGCGGCGATTTCCTGCGCGGCGCCGGCGGCGGAGCGCTGGCCGGGGGCCTGGCGGCTATCCTTCTCGGTACCAAGACCGGGCGCAAGCTGGGCGGCGAGGCGCTGAAGTTCGGCGGCATGGCGGCCGTCGGTGCGCTTGCCTACAAGGCCTACCGCGACTGGCAGGCCGGCAAGCAAGCGGCACCGGCGACGGCCGCGCCTCAGCCGCAATCGCAGCAGCCGACGCCGGTGCCGATGCTGCCGGCTCCCAGCGGCACGCCGTTCAATCCCACCAATCCTGCCGAGCAGCAGACGCTCGCGCGCCATCTGCTGCGCGCGATGATTGCGGCGGCCAAGGCCGACGGCCATGTCGACGCCCAGGAGCAGGCGCGCATCTTCGCCGAGATGGACAAGCTGCCGCTTTCGTCCGAGGACAAGGTCTTCGTCATGGACGAGTTGCGCGCCAAGCTCGACATCGATGCCGTCGCCGGTGCCGCTTCGACGCCCGAGGAGGCAGCCGAGATCTATACGGCCTCTTTGCTCGCGATCGACGTCGACAATGCCGCCGAGCGCGGCTACCTCGGCATGCTCGCAGCTCGCCTCAAGCTCGACGATGCGCTGGTGGCACATCTGCAGCAGAGCGTCGCCACCGCAGCCGCTCAGCGATAGTCAGCGTCGGTCGTCTTCATCGGCAGTCAGACACGCATGTCGCGAGGTGCGTCATCCGGGTGACGCGAGAAACTTGCCCGATTGGCGATTTTCCCGTCGTTATTTGCGATCGACGGGTTGATCGCGTCACTGATCGTCCCAGCTAAACAGAAGCGGCAGGCCGACGAACCAACGTCATCCCGACCACCTCGAGGTGGGAGGCCTCCGTGGACGATGCGTGACCGCAACTCAATCGGGAGAAGTGCGCGATGAAGATGAACACCACACAGATCGAGCAGACCCTGCGCCAGCTGGATGCGCAGGCGATTCCGGCGGAACATCCGGCAATATTGCAGCTCGAACGCCTGTTCGGCGAGCATACCTACTTCCTCGATCGCAATGGCCTCAGCATCGTCGAACCCGTCGCTGCCGAGCAGCCGGACGGACACATGGGAGTCGTCGTGGTCCTCGCCAACTGGACGGACGGGGCCGAGACGTCGCTGCAACCTCATGCGCCCGAAGCAACCGATCGCATCATCGATCTCGGCAGGGATCGCAGCCACTGAGACGAGAGATCGTGGACGGTCGGACTGCGTTCGCTTGCGTGCGGCGCACCGCTCATGGGAATGGCCGGTCAAGACGGCGGATCGGGGAACCTTCTGCGTCGCTCCTTGTTGGCCTGCAGGGAAAAACAAGGAGCTACGCCATGAAGAAGTCGATCGCCGCTACCTGCGCCACTGCTCTTGCCGCCATCAGCCTCCTGATCATGCCGGCCGCACACGGACAGCAGCAATCTCAGTCTCCGTCGTCGCCGAGCATGCCTGGTCGGCCGACGGCTCCGACGACGACGAGCATTCCTGACAGCAAGCTCGACGCAACGGCCAAGGCCGTGAAGAAGATCTCGTCCGTCAAGGACAGCTACGATCAGAAACTGGCTCAAGCGCCTGCTGCGGAGAAGAACAGGCTGGCGGATGAGGCCGACGCGGCGGCCAAGAAGGCCATCACCGAGCAGGGGCTCTCGGTCGAGGAATACACGACGATCCTCGAAGTCGCGCAGAGCGACACCACGGTGCGGGACAAGTTGATCCAGCGCTTGAAGTAGCCTGCAGCGGAGTACGGCGATGCGGTCCGGGCGTCCTTGAGGCGCCCGGACCAAGTCGTGCGCAACAGCAGCGCAGCGATCGTTACTCGGCGGCCAGCTTCGCGGCCTTGGGCTTGAGATGCTGCACCTTGGGCAACACTTCCTTGGCCAGGAGTTCCAGCGAGTGGCGCCAGGCCTTCGGGTTCTCGAGATAGTCGAAGCCGAAGACCAGGAGCTGACCGAAGCCGCCGACCTCGTGGTAGATTTTCTCGATCTTCTCGGCGACCGTGCGCGGCGAACCGACGATCCAGTTGTGCTTGGCGCAGTATTCCGGCGTGACGTCGGAGTCGGCCGTGCTCTGGTCGTGCTTCAGGTACTCGAAGAAGCCGAACTGTGCGAGCAGCGGCAGGAAGTATTCGCGCATCATGCGGCCCATGTGCGAGCCGACCGACAGACGCATCGCCTCTTCGTCGGTGTCGGCGACGAAGACCTCGCGGACCATGCGCCACTGGCCGCGATCGGGCGTGCGGCCGGACTTGGCGGCACCGATCTCGACCGACTCCCAGTGGCTGCTGACATAGGCGGGGTTGAGGTTGAGGCTCATCGGCAGGTAGCCTTTTTCGCCGGCGAGCTTCAGCGTGTCGGAGCCCTTGCTGAGGCCGGCGACGCCGATCGGCGGATGCGGGCTCTGCAGCGGCTTGATGTGCGGCTTCAGGAACCCGAACATCGTGTCGGGCTTTGTGACGTGCCAGTACTTGCCCTTGAAGTCGAAGGGCTCGGGCGATGACCAGAGCTTCAGGATGATGTCGAGCGCCTCACGCGTCATCTCGCGGTTCTGGCCCGACATGCCGTCGACATTGAACATCGCCCAGTCGCTGGGCAGGCCCGATGCGGCGACGCCGAAGTTGAGACGACCGCCCGAAATGTGATCGAGCATGGCGACGCGATTGGCGAGCTCGGCCGGGTGGTGATAGGGCAGCAGGAAGCCGCCGGGACCCAGGCGGATGTTCTTGGTCTGCATCAGACCCTGCGCCACGAGGAGATCGGGTGAGGGGTGCGGTTCCCAGGGGGCGGTGTGATGCTCGCCGACCCAGCATTCACTGTAGCCCAACTCGTCGAGCCAACGGATCACCTGAAGATCCCATTCATGGCCGTCCTTCAAAGGCCGCTCCGGTGGATGAGACGGCATGGTGAAGTATCCGAGCTGCATCGCTTCCTCCTGCTTTATTGTTCGATAGTCGACTACCATCGCGCGGCGAGCGCAAGGGTGTGGTGATGCATGGCTGATGATGTCCTGATCCTGATCGACCAGCAGAAGGCGATGGAACACCCGGTCTGGGGACCGCGCAACAATCCGCAAGCGGAAGCCAATATCGGGCGCCTGCTCGACGCATGGCGTCGCCGACGGGCGCCGATCGTGCATGTGAAGCACGATTCAACCGAGCCGCATTCACCGTTCCGGCCCGGGCAGGAGGGGAACGACTTTCTGCCGGCCACCGCGCCGCTGGCCGGTGAAATCGTCGTGGCCAAGACGGTTCATAGCGCCTTGATCGGCACCGGCCTGGCGGCCCGCCTCGAGCAGATGGGGCACCCCTCATTGGTCGTCTGCGGCGTGCTGCTCGCCAATTCAGTCGAGGCGACGGTGCGTGTCGCCGCGAACATGGGTTTCACGGTGCGATTGCCGGCCGATGCCTGCTGGTCGTGCGACAAGCGCGACCTCACCGGCCGGCTGTGGCCGGCGGAGGACGTGCATCAACTTACCTTGGCGCTGCTCGACGGCGAGTACGCGCAGGTGACGACGACCGACGCCGTGTTGGCGTCCCTTTAGGGAGCGTTCAGCACCAGCACCGCGTCGGCTGCCGTCTCGGCACGCCGCTTGATTTCCGCCGAGGTCGGCGGCCGCGCCACGCCGAGCATGAGGCGCAGAAGAAGGTCGCCGGTCAGCAGGGAATAGAACTGGCCCCCCATGGCGTCCGGGTTGCCGTTGCCCAGCAGGCCGCCGGCCTGCGCGCGCGTGAACAAGTCGGCCATGGCGCGCCGATTGGGTTCGCGGCCGGCTGTTTCCAGCACGTCGCCGATGTCGCTCGACCGTCCGGCCTCGGCGACGGCGAGGCGGTTGATGGCGATCACCGCGGGCGTCGTCAGTTCGCTGAGCACGGAGATGCCGTAGCGGGTCAATGCGGCAGCAAGGGCGCCACGATCAGGGATCTCCGCCGTCTGGAGCGGCACCTGCATGCGGGCCGAGGTCGCGGCTATCAGCGAGCGCAGGATACCGGCCTTGCTGCCGAACTCGGCATAGAGCTCGCGCTTGGAGACCTTGGCGCGGGTGGCGATCTCCAGGGTGCTGGCGCCACTGTAGCCGCGCTCCATGAGCACCGCGAAGGCGGCCTGCAGGATAGCGCTGCGCCGGGCGGGGGATCCATCGACCGACGAGAGGGTTGGGTTCGGTTTCGGCACGGTGATCTCTTGACATGGTACCAATCGGTACCGTAGCGTTCAAGCATTGGTACTTGATGGTACCATCGAACTCAGGAGGCATCCATGGGTGTGGTGACATCTCGAAGCGCTCTGTCACGCCAGCATCAGGTGTCGGCCGAGACTGGCTTCCATCGCTGCTGGTATCCGATCGCGCTGGCGCGGGACCTCTCGGCCGAGGTCGTCCTCGGCCGCGACGTGCTCGGCACGCGCGTCGTGGCCTATCGCGATCGCCAGGGCAGGGCGGTCGTGCAAAGTGCGTGGTGTCCGCATCTCGGCGCCGACCTGTCCTTGGGCTGCGTTGCCGACGGCCATCTGCGCTGTCCCTATCATCATTGGTCGTTCGACACGGCAGGCACCTGCGTACGTATCCCGAGCGGCGACAAGATTCCGTCGGCGGCGCGGATCTTCACCTATCCGACGGCCGAGGCTTGGGGGCTGCTCTGGGCCTTCAACGGCGAGCAGGCCGATTGCGACCTGCCGCGCATTCCCGGAGCGGAAGAGGCGACGACCTGCTTCGAGGCCGGTGAACGAGGCCGGCGCGACTGGGAAACCTGGATCGCCGTCTCCAACGGCGTCGACTTCCAGCATCTTCGCACCCTGCACGGCCTGCCGGCAGGCGTCGTGCCGGAGCGTATCGAGGTCGAGGGGACGGGCATCGAGTTCCGGACCGGCAACGATTACTACCTGCAGCACGGCCGCATCAGCGGCACCAACACGTTCGCCCAGCATCTGCGGGTCGGCGGCAACGACATGTTCATGATGTTCAGCGGTGTGCCGATCGGGCCCGGCGCCTCGATGGGCTACTTCGTGGCCGGGGTGCCGAAGGAGCAGGCCGACCGCCTGAGCGGCGTCCGGAAGATGATGGATCAATTGAGCGAGGAGGACGCCCCTGTCCTCGCGGGCATGCGTTTCCGCCGCGGGATTCTGACCGCTTCGGACCGCCATCTCGCTGCCTACTTCAAGTATGTCGACGGCTTTCCCGGCTTTCTGCCGCCTCAGGCATGAACGGAAACGGGCGGCCTCGCGGCCGCCCGTCGAAATGATCCTCGGAGACGCTCAGCTCAGCCGAGCTGGATCCAGGTGGTCTTGACCTGGGTGAACTTGTCGAAGGCATGCAGCGACTTGTCGCGACCGATGCCCGACTGCTTGTAGCCGCCGAACGGCGTGGTGATGTCGCCGCCGTCGTAGGTGTTCACCCACACCGAGCCGGCGCGCAGGTTCTTGGCGAACTTGAAGGCCTTGTTGATATCGGAGGTGAAGATCGCCGAGGCGAGGCCATAGATCGTGTCGTTGGCCACGGTGAGCGCCTGTTCGGCATCCTTGACCGGAATGACCGAGAGGACCGGCCCGAAGATCTCCTCCTGGGCGATCTTCATCTTGTTGTCGACATTGTCGAACACCGTCGGCTCGATGAAGGAGCCGGCATTGTCGATATGGACCTGCTTGCCGCCCATGGCGAGCTTGGCGCCTTCCTTCTGGCCGGCGTCGATGTAGCCCATGACGCGCTTGGTCTGGGTCTCGTCGACCATGGCGCCCATCTGCGTCTTGGGGTCGAGCGGATCGCCCGGCATCATCTTCTGGCCGATCGCCATGACCTTGGCGAGGAACTCGTCCTTGATCTTGTCCTCGACGATCAGGCGCGAGCCGGCGGTGCAGACTTCGCCCTGGTTGAACCAGATGCCGAAGGCGGTGCGGCGGGCCGCGATGTCGAGGTTGGGGGCATCGCCCAGCACGATGTTGGGCGACTTGCCGCCGCACTCGAGCCAGACCTGCTTCATGTTGGACTCGCCGGAGTACTTCAGGAAGTACTTGCCGACCTCGGTCGAGCCGGTGAAAGCCAGCACGTCGACATCCATGTGGCGGCCGAGCGCCTGGCCGGCCGTCTCGCCGAAGCCCGGCAGCACGTTGAACACGCCCTCGGGAATGCCGGCCTCGGCGGCGAGCTCGGCCAGGCGAATGGCAGTGAGCGGCGACTGCTCGGCTGGCTTCAGGATCACCGAATTGCCCGCCGCCAGCGCCGGCGAGATCTTCCAGCAGGCCATCAGGAGCGGGAAGTTCCACGGCACCACGCAGGCCACCACGCCCGACGCCTCGCGGGTGATCATCGCCACCACGTTGCCCGGCGTCGGTGCCACCTCGTCGTAGATCTTGTCGATCGCCTCGGCGAACCACTGCACGGTGTTGGCCGAGCCGGGGATGTCGACGGTGGTCGAGAAGGCGATGGGCTTGCCCATGTCGAGCGTCTCGAGCAGCGCCAGCTCCTCGCGGTTCTTCATCATGAGCTCGGCGAGCTTCAGCATGATGCGCTTGCGCTGCGCCGGCGCCATGTTGGCCCAGGTGCCCTTCTCGAAGGCGGCGCGCGCGGCCTTCACGGCGGCGTCGACATCGGCCTGCTCGCAGGCGGCGACCTTGGTCAGCACCTGGCCGGTCGCCGGGTTGATGCAGTCGAAGGTCTTGCCGGAAAGGGAGGGGGCGAACTTGCCGCCGATGAAAGCCTGGTTGCGGTAGCTGAGACCGCCGACACGGCCTTTCCAATCGTCGCGCGAAAGCTGGGCGCTCATCTCTGTCTTCCTCCTTGTTGGATTGCGGCAGAGCCTATCCCACGAAAAAGCCGCCCGAAAGGGCGGCTGTTCCGTCAGGCACGCTAGGCGGCTGATTTATTTGATCTTCGATTCCTTGAACACGACGTGCTTGCGCGCGACCGGGTCGTACTTCTTGAGTTCGAGCTTCTCGGTCTTGGTGCGCGGGTTCTTCTTGGTCACGTAGAAGAAGCCGGTGTCCGCGCTGGAAATCATCTTGATGAGGATCGAGGTCGGCTTGGCCATAGTAATTACCCTTATACCCCGAGGGGCGAATTCGCAGGAGGGCGCAAGTTAGTCGGCAGGTCGCCGGTGTCAAGTCTCGTGGCGAGGTCCGTCCCGAGCCGCACCGTCGCGGCCCCCAAACATTCGGCAGGGCAAACGATCAGCGGGCGGCAGCAGCCTGCTGGGTGCCGGCCTGCACGGCCTGGGCATAAAGCACCCGATCCCGCAGCAGGCGGCCGGCGATCTCGACATCGGCCTCCGGCGACGTCTCGCCCGGCGGGCAGATCTTGCGCAGGTCGGAGACTTCCTGGCTGGTCGGGTTGCGCAGCGCATGCCAGCGCATCAGCTGGCCGTGGCTGGTTTCCATGGAGGCGGCGCCCAGCTTGCCGGCATCGCCGACCTTGGCCGTGCAGATATTCGGCAGCACGCCGAGTTCGTTCCAGGTGTAGCCCGACGGCGCCTGCAGCCGAGACCACGTCAGGATCAACTCGCCTTCGTTGGCGAGGCGGACGACCGTTTGGACCGTGCCCTTGCCGTAGCTGGTGGTGCCGACCACGACGGCGCGGCCGCGGTCCTGGAGAGCAGCGGCGACGATTTCCGCCGCCGAAGCCGAGCCGCCATTCATCAGGACGACGATCGGCAGATCGTTGGCCTTGCTGCGTCCGGTCGAGCTCTTGTAGGTGCGGCGGCTGTCGGGATGGCGGCCCAGGGTCGAGAAGATGGTGCCGTCGCCGACGAAGACCTCGGACACCGTCTGGGCCTGGTCGAGCAGACCGCCGCGGTTGGACCGCATATCGATGATCAGGCCGCTGAGATCCTTGCCGATCTCGGCTTTCGCCTTGTCGATCGCCGTGCGCAGATTCTCGGTGGTGGCGGAGTTGAAGCCCATCAGATGGATCAGCGCGGCGTCGCCGCGACGCTCATAGACCACCGTCGTCGGGATGATCCGGCTGCGCTTCATCGCCAGCGTCAGCTCGGCCCCCTGCGAGGCCCGCAGCACGGTCATGTTGACCGGTGCGCCGACCGATCCGCGCAGCTTGTGAACGACGTCCGACAGCGGGCGGTCGACCATGGATTCGCCGTCGATCGCCAGGATCTGGTCGCCGACCTGCACCCCGGCCTTGGCCGACGGCGAGCCGTCCTGCACGGCCCGGATCAGGATCTTCTTGTCGTCGGTCCGTTCGACGGTAATGCCGATGCCGCCCCCGCCGTCGCGCTGGAAGCGGTTGTCGCGCGCCTCGTCGGGATCGGCGTAGCGGCTGTTGCGGTCGAGCTGCTTGGTCGTCGAGGTGATGGCCTGGCGAATCAACGCCTGACGATCGCTCGCCTGCAGGGCGGGCGAGGCGTCGAGCGATCCCGCCATCAACTCGGCCAGCATGCCGCCCCAGGCGCGGCCGTCGGCTGGATCGGCTGGCGTGGTCCGCGTGATCACGTCCTTGCCGTCACGACGGACGGTGAAGGCGCCGTCGCTGGTCTCCAGCGCAAGAGAGGGATCACCGCTGGCGAAGCTGCGGTAGGCTTCCGAGGAGAGGTTGCGGAAGTTGGGCTCGTAGAGATGGCGATCGCCGATCGCCCGATAGGCCTGCACCACGACCCGCTCCATGCTGGAGTCGGCGACGGTGGGCAATCCCCGGTCGGGGAAAGAAGCTTGTGGGCTGTCGCCCGAGGTCGCGCAGGAGACGACCAGGCAGGCGGCAAAAAGCGACGCGGCCCGCGCCAGCGTCGCACGAAGAAAAGGGTAGTGTGGCACTTCCATACCGGGCAAGCAGGGACAATAGCACAGGCCGCCGACGGGCGGCACGTCTTTCAAGCGGAGGAGTCGACACCCCCGGCCGACGGCTTGGGGGCGGCAATTCGTTGAGCCCAGAGCAGCGCAATAACCGTGCCTTTTATGTGCGGCAGGAGGTAAAGCGCCAGGACCACCGAAAGCGGCAGCCACAAGAGAGCGTGAACCCAGAGGGGCGGCTCGTTGCCCCAGCGTTCGACCAGGAGCACGAGCGGCACCACGATGTGGCCGACCACGAAAATGGTGAAGTAGGCGGGGGCGTCGTCGGCGCGGTAGGGCTCGAACCCCAGATCACAGGCCGTGCAGCGGCTCTTCATTTTCAGGAACGAGCCGAACAGCGAACCCTCGCCGCAGCGCGGGCAGCGCCCGTTCCATCCACGCAGAAGGGAGGTCCAGAAATCGACCCGGGGCGGCTCGCTGTTCATGGCGAGCAGGATGGGCCGAGCTTCTACGTTCGTCGGCGTGACCGTTTGTCCCGCGGGCCTCCGCGATGCGCGACCGGACGCCGCGGCGGGCCGTGATGGCCTGCGTCACCTCGTGAACGCGCGCCGCGCGGCAAGGCGTGGCGCTCGACCCTTTCGAGCACGTCGACGACCTCGAACAGCAGCCCACCGGTTGCCGTGTCGGCTTCGACCAGCTTGAGCCGCAGCCGGTCGCCCAGGCCGTAGGTCTCGCCGGTGCGTTCCCCGATCAGCAACTGGCGCCCTTCGTCGTGGCGGAAGAATTCCTGGCCGAGCGAGCGCACGGGAATGAGACCATCGGCGCCCGAACCGTCGAGTGCGGCGAACAGACCGAAGCGCGTGACACTGGTGACGCGGCCGGAAAACGTCGCGCCGACATGGGCGGCCATGAAGGCGGCGACATAGCGGTCCATGGCGCCGCGTTCGGCGGCGACTGCCCGGCGCTCGCACATGGAGAGGTGCTCGCCGAATTCGGCGAAGCGTCCCTTGTCGGCCTCGGGCAAGCCGCCTTCGCCCAGGCCGTAGGCCGAGATCAGCGCGCGATGGACGACAAGGTCGGGATAGCGGCGGATCGGCGAGGTGAAGTGGGCGTATCGGGCCAAAGCGAGACCGAAATGGCCGAGATTGTCAGGGCTGTAGACCGCCTGGCTCTGGCTGCGCAGCATCGTTTCGTTGACCAGCCGGTTGATCGGCTTGCCCGCCACCTGCTGCAGCACGCGGTTGAGATCGCCCGGCCGCAGCCGCGGGCCGGCCGGCAGGGAGACGCCCAGCGTCCCCAGGAACTCGCGCAGCGCCTCGAGCTTGGCGAGGTCGGGCTGGTCGTGAACGCGATAGAGGCAGGGCAGGTGGCGCTGCTCCAGCGCCTGGGCCGCCGCGACGTTGGCCAGCACCATGAACTCCTCGATCAGCTTGTGGCTGTCGAGACGTTCGCGGATGCCGATCTCGGCGATGCGGCCATCCTTGCCCAAGGTGACCTGGCGCTCCGGCAGGTCGAGATCGAGGGCGCCGCGCGTCTCGCGTGCTGCCAGCAGAACCCGGAAGGCGCCGTACAGGGGCCGTACCACCGCATCCATCAGCGGCGCGATCTCCTCGTCGGGCGCGCCGTCGATGGCGCGCTGCACGCGGGTGTAGGTGAGGCGTGCCACCGAGCGCATCATGGCCCGATGGAACTTGTGGCGCTTGAGATGGCCTGCCGCGTCGATCCACATCTCGGCGACCAGTACCGGCCGGTCCTCGCGCGGCACCAGCGAGCACCAGTGGTTGGACAGGGCCTCGGGCAGCATCGGCACAACACGGTCGGGAAAGTAGACCGAGGTGCCACGGCGATAGGCGGCGCGGTCGAGCGCCCGGTCGGGGCGCACGTACCAGGCGACGTCGGCGATGGCGACCAGGATGCGCCAGCCGCCGGGATGGACAGGGTCGGGTTCGGCGAACACCGCGTCGTCGAAGTCGCGAGCGTCCTCGCCGTCGATCGTGACCAGCGGCAGCTTGCGCAGATCGAGGCGCTCGCCGAGCGGCGCGGCCTTGGCCTTCTCGGCCTCTTCGAGGGCGCCGTCGGGAAAGTCGACCGGGATGTCGTTGGCAGCGATCGAGATCAGGCTGACCGTCCGCGGGTCACTCATGGCGCCGATGCGTTCGACCACGCGGGCGCGGCGGGAAAGCGAGCCGCCAGTCTCTTCGATCCAGACGATGTCGCCCGGCAGGGCGCCGTTCTTGTCGGCGGGGCGCACGTCGAAGACGCGGCGCAGCTTCTTGTCGGTCGGCGTCACGAGACCGAGGCCGTGGCGGCCGTCCGGCTCCTCGAAGAGGCCGAGGATCTTCTTGGGGCCGCTGCCGAGGCGGCGGATGACGCGCGCCTCGTAGGCGTTCTTGCCGCGTCGCTTCAGGCTCGCCAGGACGCGGTCGCCAACGGCGGGCGCGGGGCCGCGCGAGCCTTGGGGAACGATCTCGATCCGTGGCGGCGGTCCGTCCTTCTCGTCGTCGTGCCGGCGCGGAATGGCCAGGAGATGGCCGTCGTCGTCGACGCGCACGATCTCCAGCACGGTAATATCAGTCAGTGCTTTGGGGTCCTTGAAAGTCTTGGCACGATCGGCGGCGATATCGCCGCTGTCGCGCAGGTCGCGCAGCAATTCCTTGAGCTCGATGCGCTGATCGCCCTTCAGCCCATAGGCACGGGCGATCTCGCGCTTGCCAATCGGCGTGGCGCTGTCGCGGATGAAAGCCAGCAGTTCGTCGCGGGTGGGGACGCGGCCCTTAGCCATCGGTGCCGGTGCGCGGTGGTACCTCTGTCTTCGCCTTGGCTGCCTTGCGCTTGGGGGCTGCCTTCTTCTTGGCGGCAGCCTTCGGCTTCGCCGGCTTGTCGCCGGCATCGTTGGCGGCGGCCGGCGCGGCCTTCTTGGCCCTGGCGGCCTTTGGCTTCTTTGCGCCGCCCTTGGCGGCGCGTTCGGCCAGCAGCGCGACTGCCTGATCAAGCGTCAGCTCTTCCGGCTTGATGTCGCGGGGCACGGTGGCGTTGACGCCGCCATGCTTCACGTAGGGGCCGTAGCGGCCGTCGTAGATCTCGACCGCGGCTTCGTCGGCGGGATGGTTGCCGATGGTGCGGATCGGCTTGGCGGCGGCGCGGCCACGCGGGTTCTTGGCTTCGGCCAGCAGCGCCACGGCACGGTTCATGCCGATCTCCAGCACGCTCTCGTCGCTCGGGATCGACTTGTATTTGCTGCCATGCTTGACGTAGGGGCCGAAGCGGCCGACGCCGGCCAGGATCTGCACGCCGTCCTCGGGATGCGGCCCCAGCTCGCGCGGCAGCGCAAGCAGCGCCAGCGCCTTGTCGAGAGTCACGTCGTCCGGCGTCATGCCGCGCAGCAGCGAGGCGCGCTTGGGCTTCTCCTTGCCCTCGGGCTCGCCGAGCTGGACGTAGAGCCCGTAAGGGCCCTTGCGCAACGTGACCTGCTTGCCGGTGACGGGATCCTCACCCAGGATCTTCGGCCCGTCGAGATTCTCGCCGCTCGCGGCATCGGCGTCGGCATCGACGATGCCGAGCTTGCGGGTGAAGCGGCACTCCGGATAGTTCGAGCAGCCGATGAAGGCACCGAACTTGCCGAGCTTCAGGCCCAACCGGCCGTCGGCGCAGGACGGGCAGGCGCGCGGGTTCTTGCCGTTGTCGTTGGCCGGGAAGAAATGCGGCCCAAGTTCCTCGTCGAGCTTGTCGAGCACTTCCTTGACGCGCAATTCCTTGGTCTCGCCGACTGATTCGGAGAAGGCCTTCCAGAACTCACGCAGCACCTGGCGCCAGTCGATCCGGCCGCCGGAGATATCGTCCAGCTCTTCTTCGAGGCCGGCGGTGAAGTTGTATTCGACGTAGCGCGGAAAGTAAGTCTGCAGGAACGCCGTGACGATGCGGCCGCGGTCTTCCGGGATGAAGCGCTTGCGGTCGAGCCGCACGTAGTTGCGACGCTGCAGGACCTCGATGATGCTGGCGTAGGTCGAGGGCCGGCCAATGCCGAGCTCCTCCATCTTCTTCACCAGGCTTGCTTCCGAATAGCGCGGCGGCGGCTCGGTGAAATGCTGCTCCGGGATGACCTCGCGGCGCTCCAGCGTCTCGTTCTCGGTGACGTCGGGCAGGAGGGCACTGCCTTCCTCGTCCTCCTTGGCCGTATCGTCGCGGCCTTCGTCGTAGAGGGTGAGGAAGCCGTTGAACTTCACGACCGAGCCGGTCGCGCGCAGCTGCACGGTCTTGTCGGCGCTGGCGATGTCGACCGTGACCTGGTCGAGCACGGCGCTTTCCATCTGGCTGGCGACGGTGCGCTTCCAGATCAGCTCGTAGAGGCCGAGCTGGTCGCGGTCGAGATGGGCGGCGACCTCCTGTGGCGTGCGGAAGAGATCGGTCGGGCGGATCGCCTCGTGCGCTTCCTGGGCATTCTTCGCCTTGGAGGAATAGACGCGCGGGCTCTCCGGCAGATAAGCCTGTCCGTACTTGGTCTCGATCAGGCGGCGGGTCTGGCCGATCGCCTCGGGTGCGAGCTGCACGCCGTCGGTACGCATATAGGTGATGAGGCCAACGGTCTCGCCGCCGATATCGACGCCTTCGTAGAGGCGCTGGGCGATGCGCATGGCCGTCGCCGCGCCAAGGCCGAGCTTGCGCGAGGCTTCCTGCTGCAGGGTCGAGGTGATGAAGGGCGGCGGCGGGTTGCGCCGGACCTGACGGCGGTCGATCGAGGAGACCGCGAAGGCACGGCGCTCGATCTCGCGCTTGGCCTGCTCGGCGCGCTCCTGGGTGTCGAGGTCGAACTTGTCGAGCTTGCGACCGTCGAGGTGGGTGAGGCGGGCCTTCAGCGTCTGCTTCTTGGCCGTGCCGAACATCGCGTCGACCGTCCAGTACTCGCGCGTCTTGAAGACCTCGATCTCGGCCTCACGCTCGCAGATCAGTCGCAGCGCCACCGACTGCACGCGGCCGGCCGACCGGCTGCCGGGCAGCTTGCGCCACAGCACGGGCGACAGGGTGAAGCCCACGAGATAGTCGAGCGCCCGGCGGGCGAGGTAGGCATCGATCAGCGGCTGGTCGAGGTCGCGCGGATGGGCGACGGCGTCCAGCACGGATTTCTTGGTGATGGCGTTGAAGGTGACACGCTTTACGTCCACGCCGTCGAGCGCCTTCTTGCGCCCGAGGATGTCCATCACATGCCAGGAGATCGCCTCGCCCTCGCGGTCCGGGTCGGTCGCAAGGTAGAGCTTGCCGCCCTTGGAGACGGCCTGGGCAATGGCGTCGATGCGCTTCTGCGACTGGGCATCGACCTCCCAGTCCATCGCGAAATCTTCGTCGGGGCGGACCGAGCCATCCTTGGGCGGCAGGTCACGGACATGACCATAGGAGGCCAGCACGGTGAAACCGGGGCCCAGGTACTTCCCAATGGTCTTAGCCTTGGCCGGGGACTCGACGACCAGTACGTCCATCGCCGGATCATGCTCCAGTGTAACATCATGAACCGGAGCTAAATCACTGATCTAAATCAGAGATACGCGGTTACCCCGGTGCCTCTCGAGGCGGCCCTCCAGCTCCAGAGCCATGAGGACCTCCGCCAGGGAGGCGGCGGACACTTGGCATCGGCGCACCAGTTCGTCAACCGCAGTGGGGGTCGGGCTGAGGGCCGACAGGACTTTTGCACTATCTGTGTCTATCGGCTTTTTGACTGTTTTTTCAGTCACTTGGTATGGAGCCTGTGACCGGCCGAATACACTTAGAATATCGTTTGTGTCGCGCACCAAAATGGCCCCATCACGGATAAGGCTATTGGATCCGAGGTAACGAGGGTCCATCGGCGAGCCGGGAACGACGAAGACGTCGCGCCCCTGCTCGGCAGCTCGCCGGGCGGTGATCAGCGAGCCCGACCGGGCGGCCGCTTCGATGACCACGACCCCGGCCGAGAGCCCGCTGACGATGCGGTTGCGCCGTGGAAAGGCGCGGCCGACCAGCGGCCTGCCGATCGCGACCTCGCTGAGGATCAGTCCCTGCTGGGCGACGGCGGCCTGCAGGGCGGCATTCTGCGGCGGGTAGACCTGTTCCGGTCCACTGGCCAGGACGGCGATGGTGCCGGTCGCAAGGGCGGCTTCGTGGGCCGCCGCATCGATGCCGCGGGCCAGCCCGGAGGCGATGACGAACCCCGCCGCGCCGAGGGCCGCGGCCAGATCCGCAGCGATGCGGCAGCCGGCAGCAGAGGCGTCGCGGGCGCCGACGATCGCCAGGATCGGGCGGTCGAGCAGGCCGAGGTCGCCGATGGCGCTCAGCACGGGAGGTGCATCGGCAATGGCGGCCAGCGGCGCCGGGTAGGCGGCATCGCCGAAGACGATGAATCGACCGCCCAAGCCGGCCAGCGCCTCTTCCTCTCGGGCGACGGCTTCGTCGGAGGTCGTCGCGAGGGTGGCGCACGCCTTCTGCGCCGAGCCGAAATGCTCCAGGGCCTCGTGGAAAGTCACGGGGCCGATGCGGGGGCTGCGCGCCAGTCGAAGTCGGGCGCGGCGCTCCTCGGGATCGAGTTCGGGCTGCGGTGGGTCAGCGACCATGGCCCGAGGATAGGCGGGCATGCATGACCTGTAAATCAACTGACAGTAGTATTCAGCGCAGCTTGGGATTGAGCGCGTCGCGCAGCCAGTCGCCCAGCAGATTGACCGACAGCGACAGGATCACCAGCGCGACGACCGGGAAGATCACGATCCACCATTCGCCGGAGAACAGGAAGGCATTGCCGATGCGGATCAGGGTGCCGAGCGAAGGCTGCGTCGCCGGCATGCCGACGCCGAGGTAGGAGAGCGAAGCCTCGGCGATGATGGCGAGCGCCAGCTCGATGGTCGCGATCACGAGCACGGGGCCCCAGGCGTTGGGCAGCACGTGCTGCAGCGCAATACGGGCGCCCGGCACGCCGATGATGCGGGCTGCGTTGACGTAGTCCTTGTTCTTCTCGGCGAGCGTCGTGGCGCGCGTCACCCGCGCGAATTGCGGCCAGTAGGCAAAGCCGATGGAAAAGACCAGAACCCAGACCGCCACGCTGTCGTGCGCATTTTTGGGCAACACCACGCGCGTGACGCCGTCCAGGGTGAGGGCGATCAGAATGGCGGGCACCGTGAGCTGGATATCGGCCAGCCGCATGATGACCCCTTCGACCCAGCCGCCGCGGAAGCCGGCCAGCAACCCCAGCAGCACGCCGGTGGTGACCGAGAGCAGGATGGCCGCCAGGCCGATCATCAGCGAGACGCGCGAGCCATAGAGGATGGCCGACAGCACGTCGCGGCCCTGATTGTCGGTGCCCAGCAGGTGCTTGGCGCTGCCGCCCTCGGACCAGGCCGGCGGCGTAAAGGCATCCATCAGGTTGAGCGACTTCACGTCGAAGGGGTCGTAGGGCGCGATCCAGGGGGCGAAGATCGCGCCGATGAAATAGAGGACCGTGACGGCCGAGGCGACGATGACCAGGGGCGAGCGGCGGAAGCTCCACCACATGTCGCTGTCGCGCAGCTTTGCCAGGACACCGATGTCGCTCATCGACGTTTGCTCATCGAGGTTCGCTCACGAAGGGGCACTCCGCCGGCTGAGCATCGCACCGCCCGCGCCGAGCAAGGACAATAGCGCAGCCAGCGGACCGAAACCTTCGAAACCGACCGAGCCGATCATCACGGCGCCCAGCGCGGCTGCGCCGATCCAGCCGACGCTGGCCGAGGTGCCGTTCAACCCGAGCACGGTGCCGCGGACGTCGTCAGGCACCGCCGCCAGCGCCGCCATGAAAGAGGGGCGTCCGAGCGCGTTCAGGAGGACATAGACGAAGCCCACGGCAATCGAGACGACCGGCCCCGGGTGCCACATGAAGAGCGCCAGCGCCGCCGCGCCGGACAGGGCCATGGCGACCGCGAAGGTGAGCAGCCGGTCGCGCAGCCGGTCGGCGAGCTGGCCGCCCAGCACCGTGCCGGCGACGTTGCCGAGCGCGAACACCGCCAGCGGCAGGGCGAGCTCGAGCAGCGACAGGTGATAGGTCACCTGCATGAAGGTCGCGAAATAGACGGCCGCGAGGCCATAGCAGATGCGTTCGGCCACGCCGGTGCCGAGCAGCCCGAGAACGCGCGGCGACAAAGCGGCCCTCAGCGAGGGCCGGGCTGCCGTGCCGCGCGTGTGGCCGGCGCTGCCGCGGCCGACAGTCAGGAAGAGGCTGAGGCAGGCGGCCAGCGCCAGGCCGCCGACACAGACCAGCCAGCCGCGCCAGCCGATCACCGAGCCGACCGCGGCCGCCATCGGGACGCCGACGACCAATGTCAGGGATTGGCCGCTCATCACCCAGCCCAGCGCGCGGCCGCGCTGGCTGTCGGGCACGCGGCTCGAGACCTCGGCGAAAATCACGCCGGTGAACGCGCCGGCGCAGCCGCCGCCGACGGCGGCCCAGACCGCGACCCAGAAGAAAGAGCCCGCCATGGCCTGCGCCACCATGGCGAGCGCCAGCGCAAAGGGCGCCACGATCAGGAGCGGTCGCCGGCCGATCACATCGGACAGCCAGCCGCCCAGCGCCGACGTAATCCCCCAGGCCGTGGCGGTGAGGGAGACGAGATTGGCGACCAGCGGCATGGCGACGTCGAGATCGTGCGCCATGTCGAGCAGGAAGGGCGCGCGCGTCGTTCCGCTGGACGTCGCGGCGAAGGAGCCGAGGCAGGCAGCGCCAATCAGGGCCCAGGGCAATGCCGCATGAAGATCGCGCGACGGCAGATCGCGCGAGGAAGGGGTGGTCATCCGCCGGCTGTTCCCAGCCGGGCACGGTCGAGCCGCAGCCGCGGATCGATCGCGGCGTAGAGCAGGTCGACGAAGAAGTTGATGGCAACGAAGATGAACGAAACCATGACGAGATAAGCGGCCATGACGGGAATGTCGGCGAACTGCACCGACTGGATGAAGAGCTGCCCCATGCCCGGCCACTGGAAGACCGTCTCGGTGATGATCGAGAAGGCGATGAGGCCGCCGACTTGAATCCCTATCACGGTTATGACGGGCAGAAGGGTGTTCTTCAGCGCATGGCGGAAATGCACGGCGCTGTCGGTGAGGCCGCGGGCGCGCGCGAACTTGATGTAATCGGTGCGCAACACTTCCAGCATCTGCGAGCGCACCAGGCGTAGCACCAGGGTCATCTGGAAGAGCGACAAGGTGAAGGCCGGCAGCACGATCGCCTTCAGGCCGGAGTCGGTCAGCAGGCCCGTCTTCCACCAGCCGAGGTTTACCGTCTCGCCACGGCCGAAGGAGGGGAAGCACCAGTCGGCCGGCAGACCCAGCGCCGGTGCCCACGCCTTGCATTCAACGGAGAAGACATAGATCAGCAGGATGCCGATCACGAAGGTCGGCATGGCGACGCCGGCAAGGGAGAAGGTCATTACGGCGCTGCTGTCGACCGTGTGGCGGCGAAGCGCCGTCAGCACGCCGAGTGGAATGCCGAATGCCAGGGCGAGAAGGGCCGCGACCAGGACGAGCTCCAGAGTGGCGGGCATACGCTCGACGATCAGATCGGAAACCGGCCGCGCCAGCCGGTAGCTCTTGCCGAAATTGCCTGTGACGGCATTGCCGAGGAAGCGCAGGAACTGGACGCCGACCGAGTCTTCGAGGCCGAGGTCGTGCCGCATCTCGGCGCGCTCGGCGGGCGAGGCCTCCTGACCGACCATGTTGTTGATCGGGTCGCCGACGAAATTGAACAGCACGAAGCACAGGAACGACACCGCCAGCATCACGGCCAGCGACTGCAACAGCCGCGAAACGATGAAGGCGAGCACCTCTCAGCCTCCCCATTCACCTGCTACGGAGCGGACAGATCGCTCATCCGTCCTCTCCTGCTTCGCGGGAGAGGAAGGGGCCCCATGCGAAGCATGGGGGAGGTGAGGGTGCGAGCCATGGAGATGGCTATTGCGTTGGGACATCCCCCTCGCCCGTCCTCTCCCCCAAGGGGGAGAGGAGAAAGAAGGCAACGGGCCGATCTGGGCTACGCCGCACAGCCTCACTTGATCTTGCCGTATTTGAAGTTGGGCGAGTCGTTGGCGAAGATCGGCATGGTGACCTTGTCGCTCATCGACCAGACGATCAGCTGGTGATGCAGCGGCAGGTAGGGCATGTCGGCGACGGCGAGCGCCCAGGCGTCGGCGATCATCTTGTCGCGCTTGGCCTGGTCGACCTCCTTCAGCATGCCGTCGGCCAGCTCGTCCAGCTTGGCGTTGGTGTAGCCGGTGTAGTTCCAGCTGCCGACCTTCTTGGCCGCGTCGTTGGTCTGGTACAGGAAGGTGAGGACGTAGTGGGAATCGAGCGTCGGCACACCCCAGCCCACCAGGAAGAAGCTCGTGTCCTTCTTCTGCAGCTTGGGGAAGTGCAGCGTCTTGGAGCGCGCCTGCAAGTCGACCTTGATGCCGATCTGCGCCAGCATGCCGGTGACTGCCTGGCAGATCTGCTCGTCGTTGTTGTAGCGGTCGTTGGGGCAGTCCAGGGTGACGCTGAAGCCGTTCGGATAGCCTGCCTCGGCAAGCAGCTTCTTGGCCGAAGCCACGTCGTAGGACAGGCGCTTGTCGAGTTCGGGCGTGTAGCCGTGCACGCCGGGCGAGGTCACGAGGCCGGCCGGCGCCGAGAAGTTGCGCATCACCTTGGCCTTGATCGCGTTGACGTCGATCGCCTGGTACATGGCCTGGCGCACGCGCTTGTCGGCGAACGGGTTCTTGCCCTTGACGTCGGAATATTTGAGCTCGGCCGAGCCCATGTCGAGGCCGAGGAAGATCGAGCGGACCTGCGCGGTCTCCTCGGTCTTGAGGCCGGGCGTCTGCTTGATGCGCGCGATGTCCTGCAAGGGCGCGTCGAGCACGAAATCGACCTGGCCCGAGATCAACGCGGCGACGCGCGTCGCGGCCTCCTTGATCGGCGTGTAGACCAGTTCGTCGGGATAGTCGGGGAAGTCCTTGGCGCCCCAGAAGGTCGGGTTCTTCGCCATCACGGTGCGGACATCGGGGTCGCGCTGCTTCAGGATGTAAGGTCCCGTGCCCATGGCGTTGCGCACCGCGTAGGTCTCTTCCTTGTCCTTGAAGCTCTGCGGCTTGGTGACGTTGTGCTTCTCCGACCAGGCCTTGGACATGATCAGGATCGAGGTCGTGTAGTCGGGCAGGATCGGGTTCGGACCGTTGGTGATGATATGCACCGTCAGCGGATCGATCGCCTTCACGTCCTTGATCGAGGAAATGTAGGAGCGGAAGTCGGAGGTCGGCGCCAGGGCACGATTGTAGCTGAAGACGACGTCGTCGGCGGTGAAGGGTGTGCCGTCGCTGAACTTCACGTCAGGCCGCAGCTTGAACTCCCAGGTGTCGGGCGCAATCGGCTTCCAGGCGAGAGCGAGCCCCGGAACCTTGGCGAGCTTGGGATCCCGGCCGATCAGCGCGTCGTAGACATGCTGGTTCATGGCCGTCGTCGGGCCCTCGTTCTGGGAATGCGGGTCCATGGTCAGCGCGTCGCCCTGGCTCGCCCAGCGCAAGCTCTTGGCATCGGCCACGGAGGCCAGGCTCAACATCGCGGCGGCGAGAACCGCCAAACGAGCAACGAACATCGTCATTGCCTCCTGCAGTTGTTATGCAGCGACCCTAACGAGGGGCCGGGAGGCGATCAATGGCGACGGCGCCGAAGACTATGGATCAACTGCTGTTTCGCGAGAGATCAGGTCTTTTTGCTCTGGCCGATCTTGGACTCGGTGCCATTGAGCAGCCGGGCGATGTTCTCATGGTGGCGCACCCAGACCAGCGGCACCAGCAGGGTCAGCAGCCAGGCCGCGTGATGGTCGGTTAAAAACCAGGCGGCGATGGCTGCGACCACGACGCTGATCAAAGCGGCCAGTGAGGAGTATCGAAAAGCTGCGGCCATCAGCAGCCAGGTCCCGCAGGCGATGGCGCCGACGGGCCAGGAGAGGCCCCACATGATGCCGAGGGTGGTGGCGACACCCTTGCCGCCCTTGAAGCCCAGCCAGACCGGGAACATGTGGCCGATTACGGCGCCCGCGGCGGCGCCAACGGCCATCAGTTGTCCGACCTGGTCGGCGATCAGGACGGCGACCACACCCTTCAGCGCATCGAGCAGCAAGGTTGCCGCAGCCAGGCCCTTGTGCCCGGTGCGCAGCACGTTGGTGGCGCCGATATTGCCGGATCCCACTTTGCGGATGTCGCCCAGGCCCGCCGCGCGCGTCAGCAGCAGGCCGAAGGGAATCGAGCCCAGGAGATAGCCGAGCAGGAACGGCCCCAGCAGCAGGATCAACGTCGAGATCATCGCGACGGCCTAGGGGCGCATCACTCGGCAGTTGGTCGAATCGACATAGGTCGTGGTCGGCGGTCCGATCAGTTCCGTGGTGATCTGCTCGCCCGGCTGAATCGTGACCGGGCCGAGATAGGCATCCTCCAGCGAACGGCCGCCGTTCATGAAGGTGCAAACCGCCTGGGTCTCGACCGGCCGCTGGGTGTTGGAGGACAAGGTGACGGTGACCTGCCAGTAGCGCGTCGGCCCGTAGGTCAGGTTGTTGGCGCCGAGGGTCACCAGCGGCTGCGGCGTCGAGGAATACGGGATCGGGCGTTGCCCGGTGCGACGCAGTTGCGGCTGCGGCTTCGGCCCGGTGCTTTCGCCCGGCCGGTAAGTCGAGTTTCGGGGGTCGAAGGCTGCGTCCGGATCATAGCCGCGACTGGCCGACGAGTCGGTCGTCGGGCCGGAACTGCCGAGCGTGGCGGTGCCGCCGCCGGGCACGCCCAATGGTTGGGGCGCGAGGGGCTGCGGCGTGAGGGGCTGGGACGTGAGCGGCGCCGAGCTGATCGACGAGCCAGTGGTTCCGCCTCCCATCGTGCTTCCCAGGGTGCCTGCTGTACTGGGCGGAATAGGCGTGGGTGTCGGTGCTGGTGCAGGAGCCGGGTTGGCCTGCAACGGGGTCGGCGACCGGGCCGGTGCCTGCACGCCGCCGATCTGCGTTTGCAGGCGATCGAAGCAGGCAAGTCGCGCCTGGGTCTCGGTGATCTCGCTGCAGATCTGGATATGCCGGGTCAGCGCGTCGAGCAGATCGTCGCGCGATTGTGCACTGGCGGTGCCGGCGAGCGCGATCGTTGCGACGCCAAGTGAAAGTGACTGCCGGAGTATCATCCAGTTCCCCGTTACGAAGAGACGCGCGACCATATCAGACGAAATGGCCGTTTGGAGGCAGCAATTGCGCGAGCCGTGTGAAGGTTCGTCGGTCAGGCCGCGGCCGCGGACACTGCAAACCCATCGTCACGATAGATGGTACGGCCGCCGACGATGGTGGCCATCACGCGACCTTGCACCGGCCGCTCGTCGAACGGCGTGTTCTTGGTTTTGCTCCACAGCTCGTAGCGATCGACCTTCCAGGCATGGTCGGCATCGAACACCACGAGATCGGCCGGCGCGCCCTTGGCCAACCTGCCGCCCGGCAGGCCGAACAATGCGGCCGGCATGCTCGACAGGCGCTGGAACAGTCGCGGCAGGGTGAGATGGCCGTTGTGCACCAGCTCGAGCGATATCGGCAGCAGGGTCTCGAGTCCGACGCCGCCCGGCTCGGCCTGGGCAAAGGGAACGCGCTTGCTGTCCTGGTCCTGCGGGCGGTGGTCGGACACGATCGCGTCGATCGTGCCGTCCTTCAGGCCCTCGACGACCGCCTGGCGATCCTTCTCCGCTCTGAGCGGCGGCACCAGCTTGCCGAAGGTGCGGTAGTCGCCGACAGCCAGGTCGTTCAGCGCGAAGTAGGGCGCGGCGGTATCGCAGGTGATCTTGAGGCCGCGCGCCTTGGCGGCGGCGATCGCCGCCACCGATTCGGCGGTCGAGATCTTGGCGAGGTGCAGGCGGCCGCCGGTCATTTCGGCGAGGCGGATGTCGCGCTCCACCATCATCACCTCGGCGAGCGGCGGGTTGCCGGAAAGGCCGAGCCGCGTCGCCATCTCACCGCTGGTCATGTGGCCGCCCGACAACGTGGGCTCCTGCGGCAGGTGCACGATCAGCGCGTCGAAGGCCTTGGCATAGTAGAGCGCGCGGCGCATGACCTGCGCATTGGCCACGGCATGGTCGGCGTCGGTGAAGGCAACGGCGCCGGCCTCTGCCAGCAATCCGATCTCGGCCAGTTCCTTGCCCTCGAGGCCCACGGTCAGTGCGCCGTAGGCGTACATGTTCACCAGCTTGATCTGGCGGGCGCGGCGCGCCACGAACTCGATCAGCGAGGCGTCGTCGAAGGGCGGCTCGTTGTCGGGCAGCAGCACCATCGAGGTGATGCCGCCCACCGCCGCTGCCGCGCCGGCGCTTTCCAGCGTCTCCTTGTGCTCTTCGCCCGGTTCGCCGGTATGGACGCGCGTGTCGACGATGCCCGGCGCCAGGCAGAGACCGCGGCAATCGATCGATTCGATGCCGTAGGGCGCGCCCGAGGCGAAGAGGTTGGGCCCGAAATCGGCGATCTTGCCGTCGCTGATCAGGACGGCGCCGCGATACTCGGCGTCGCCGCCGGGATCGACGATGCGGGCGTTGATGTAGGCAGTGGAGCCGGCGTGCGGCGGCGCGGACTTATGAATGCTGCCGCTCATGCCACGGCTCCGATCTGGTTGCGCTGGCCGCCGATCAGCGCCTCGAGGCAGGCCATGCGCACGGCCACGCCCATCTCGACCTGCTCGTGGATGACGCTGCGGTCGAGGTCGTCGGCCACTTCGGAGTCGATCTCGACGCCGCGATTCATCGGGCCGGGATGCATGATCAAGGCGTCGGGCTTGGCGACCTTCAGCTTTTCGTGGTCGAGGCCGAAGAACCGGAAGTATTCGCTGATCGACGGCACGAACGAGCCCTGCATGCGCTCGGTCTGCAGGCGCAGCATCATCACGATATCGACGTCCTTGAGACCGGTCTTCATGTTGTAATGGACTTCGACGCCCATGCGGTCGACGTCGGTCGGCATCAGGGTGGGAGGGCCGACGACACGGACCCTGGCGCCCATGATCTGAAAGAGATGGATGTTGGAGCGCGCCACTCGGCTGTGCAGGATGTCGCCGCAGATCGCCACTTCAAGTCCCTGCAGGCTGCCGCGTCGTCGTCGGATGGTCAGGCCGTCGAGCAGCGCCTGGGTCGGATGCTCATGCTGGCCGTCGCCAGCGTTGATGACGGCGCAGTTGACCTTCTGCGACAGGAGATTGACGGCGCCCGATTCGTTGTGGCGCACGACGATGGCGTCGGGGCGCATGGCGTTCAAGGTCATCGCCGTGTCGAGCAAGGTCTCGCCTTTGCGCACGGACGAGGTGGCAACGTCCATGTTGATGACGTCGGCACCCAGCCGCTTGGCCGCGACCTCGAAGCTGGTGCGCGTGCGCGTCGAATTCTCGAAGAACAGGTTGATGACGGTTCGGCCCGACAGCACGTCGCGCCGCTTGTCGATCGACTTGTTCTGATCGATGTAATTTTCAGAAAGGTCGAGCAAGCCCGAAATCGTTTCAGGCGACAGACCTTCAATGCCGAGAAGATGGGGCAACCTCGGCACGCCCGCGCGTTTCTTTGTCACTAAAGCGCGACGTTAAGCACGCGCGCGCTGGCCTCGCAAGGCGGCGTTTTGGTGGATAAGCCTTCGGGCCGCAGCGCGGTCGGTCAGTCGAGCCGGATCTCGGTGCAGCGGCACACTTCGGCGGGACCGTTGGGGGCCATGAAATCGGCCCAGATCGCGTTGTGATGCTCGATGATCTTCACCGCCGGCAGGTGCGGGCGGTCGGCGGTCGTATGCCCGTCGGAGGGGGCGGTCGTGCGGTAGCCGCGCGCCAGCGCGCTGCGCACTGTCGTGTCGACGCAATAGTCCGTTGCACAGCCCATGATGATCAGCCGATCGATTCCCTTGGCGCGCAGCACAGCCTCGAGCCTGGTCTGCAAGAAGGCATCGCAGGAGGTCTTGCGGACGATTGCGTCGTCCGGCCGCACGTCGATGTCGGGCAGGAAGCGCCAGCCCGGGAGCTCGGGCTGATGCGGATCGCCCGGCGGGCCGTCTTGCTGGACGTGGATGACGATGCCGCCCTTGTCGCGCACCGCGGCGGCCAGCGTGTTGATACGCTGCACGAGACCGGCGGCATCGTGACGGGGCGCCGCCGCCGTGAACGATCCCTGCTGCATGTCGATGACGATCAGGGCGTTGCTCATCTCGCGCTCGGCGCTGGTGTGGATCTCGGACCTGTATAGCGCGCCCGTGGACGAATGACAGAACCGTGCGTTGCCTGTTCGATGGCATGCGCGATCCAGCCGACCGTGCGCCCGAGAAGGAACAGGGCCAATGCGGAATCCTTCGGCAGGCCGAGGGCGCGTTCGAGCGTGACCGTCGCGAAGTCGACGGTCGGCTTGCGATCGATCTGGCGCTCCGCCGCCGCGCCGACCTGGTCGGCGAACGCAAGCTCCGGCGACGTCGGCAGGCGCTCGCGCAGCATGGCGAGCAGGGTGACGGCGCGGATATCGCCATCGGGATAGAGCGGATGGCCGAAGCCCGGGATGTAGATCCGTTCGCGCACGCGCCGCGCCAGTTCCGCGTCGATGTCGCTTACCTCGCGGAGGTCGGCGAACAGGCCGGCCACGCGGCGGGTGAGGCCACCATGGCGCGGGCCGTTGATCGCCACCAGCCCGGCCATGGTCGAGGCGTAGAGATTGGCGCCGGTCGAGGCGACGACGCGGGCGGCGAAGGTCGAGGCATTGAATTCGTGATCGGCCGACAGCACCAGCGCGGCGCGCAGCAGCGGCGCGAGGACGGCCGGCACGTTCCAGGCATCGGCAAGCTGCTCGTGCACCGGCCGGTCGGAGAGGGGGTGCGAGGTCACGGCCGCGGCGAGCAGGCGTACGATGCGCGCGCCGGTTTCGAGCATGGCGTCGCGGTCCTCGACCCAGCTCGGATGATCCCAGCGCGCGGCGGCCGGCAGCAGCACCAGGCAGCTATCGACCGGCGGCAGGGCCGCGGCCGCCTGCCAGGCGCCGCGCAGAGCCGCCGACATCGGCGGCAGGTTCCTCGCCGCAAACGGCCGTTCGTCGCAGTCCCACAGGATCTGGGCGACCTGCTCCAGCGACGCCGTGCGGGCCAACAGCGTGGCGTCCTGGCCGCGATAATAAAGGTGACCGTTCTCGATCAGGGTCAGGGCCGACTCGAGCACCGGCGTGCCGAAGTCGAGGGCGTTGGCAGCGATCGATTCGGCCTTGCGGCCGACGTCGCGGCGGCGCTTGAGGCGGGCGACATCGTCGGCGCGATAGCGGCGCTCACGCTGCCCGGTGCTGCCCTCGGAGCGCAGCAGGCCGCGGCTCACGTAGGCGTAAAGGGTCGCTGCCGAGACGCCCAGCCGCTCGGCCGCTTCCTTGGAATTCAACCATTCCGTTGCCATGTCTTATTATTGATCATTTCAATCAATATTGACAATATATGTATGCGGCCGAATCTTCAAGGCGAACAGCCAAGGGGATCGTCATGCTGCAGACACCGGTGAATAGCGGCCTGGATGGCATCATCGCCGCCGATACGCTGATGAGTGAAGTCGACGGTGAGGCCGGCCGTCTGATCGTGCGCGGCCATGCCATCGAGGACCTGGCCTCGCGGACCGGCTTCGAGGGCGTCGCGGCGCTGCTCTGGACCGACTTCGCCCAGGGCGGCGGTGACGAGGGCGCCGTGCGGCAGGGGCTGGCCACGGCCAGGGTCCGTGCCTTCGCCGAGGTGCCGAAGCTGATCGCGGCCGCCAAGGGGCTGACGCCTGTCGAGGGATTGCGGGTCGGGCTCGGCATGCTGGCCGATTCCGAGCCGATGCCGCACCACTATCTGGTCTGCGGCGCGCTGCCGGTCTTCCTGGCGGCGCTGTTGCGGGCGGCAGAGGGCAAAGCTGCCCTGGCGCCAGACCCCGCCCTGACCACGGCTCAGGACCTGCTGCGCATGCTGCGCGGTCGACGCGCCGATCCGGCATTCGAGAAGGGCCTCGACACCTACTTGGCGACCGTCGCTGACCACGGCTTCAACGCCTCGACCTTCACGGCGCGCGTCGTAGCTTCGACCCGCGCCGGGTTGATTTCGTCGGTGCTGGCGGCGCTCTGTGCCCTGAAGGGGCCGCTGCATGGCGGTGCGCCGGGCCCGGTGCTCGACATGTTCGACGAGATCGGCACGCCCGAGCGCGCCGGTGCCTGGCTCGACGATGCCTTCGCCAAGGGCGCGCGCCTCATGGGCTTCGGGCATCGCATCTACAAGGTGCGTGACCCGCGCGCCGACGTCTTGAAGAACACGGTGGCGACCCTGCCGCAGACAGCAGGCCGGCTGGCCTTCGCAGTCGAAGTCGAGAGGAGCGCCATCGCGGCGCTGCGCAAGCACAAACCCGGCCAGCGCCTCGACACCAACGTCGAATTCTACACGGCTTTGCTGCTCGAGGCGCTCGAAGTGCCGCGCAGCGCCTTCACTGCCTTGTTCGCCGTCGGCCGCGCCGCCGGCTGGTGTGCCCACATCTTCGAGCAGGAGAAGGGCGGCCGCCTCATCCGGCCACAGTCGAACTATGTCGGACCGCGGCCCTGACGCTGCGGCGTTCGCTGACACGGCCCGTCAGTACCGACACTTCGCCGAACGGGAGGCGCGCGGACGCTCGCCTCTCTACGAGGCGCTCGCGACGGTAGTCGCGAGCGACCTCGAAGTCCTGGCCTTCCTGCAGACCTTGCCGCCGGCCAAACGACAGCCCAACCTGCTGCTTGCAGCCGTGCGGCATCTCTTCGGCACGCCAACCGACGGACAAGACTTCCGCCGCCGACTGATGAGCGGCCTCGCGGCGGTGAAGCGGCTGATGATGGAGCGCTCCACTCAGACCAACGAGCCGGCGCGCTGTGCGACGCTGTTGCCGGTGCTGGCAAGACTGCCGCAGCCTTTGGCCTTGATCGAAGTGGGAGCGTCGGCCGGCCTGTGTCTTCTACCTGACCTCTACGGCTACGATTACGGACGCGTGCGGATTGCTGCCGAGGGTACGGCGGCGCCCGTCTTCCCCTGTATCGCCAACGCCGCGACGCCATTGCCGGCCACCCCGCCGCAGGTTGCCTGGCGTGCTGGCCTCGATCTCCATCTGGTCGATGCCATCGACCCTCAGAAGCGGACATGGCTCGAAAGCCTGGTCTGGCCCGAGCAGACCGACCGCCTGACGCGTCTGCGAGCTGCTCTGGACGTCGCCTGCGCGATGGCGCCTCGGATAATGGCCGGAGATCTCCGCACCGATCTTGCTGCCCTCGCTGCGGAAGCGCCGCAACGGGCGACTCTCGTCATCTTCCATACGGCGGTGCTGTCCTATGTTGTCTCGCAGCAGGAGCGCGATGCATTTGCCGAGACGGCCCGGCGACTGGCGGGATGCTGGATCTCCAACGAAGCGCCTGCGGTCTTTCCCGACATTGCCGCTCGCGCGGGGCGCACCGCGCCGACCGGCCGCTTCCTTCTGTCGGTCGATGGCCTGCCGACCGCCTGGACGGATCCGCACGGCGCAGCGATCGATTGGATCGGTGCTTAGCGCGCCTTTACGGCACTGCCGCGCCAAGTGCGCGCTCGGGTACCTGCGGCATCGAACACCCAGAGGATCACGTCGGCACCCGCCGGCGTGAAGTTGGCCGTGAAGTGGCGGCGCCAGAAGCTGCCGTCGGCATGGGCGAAAAGCGCTTCGGTGGAAAGCTGATTGGGCCGCACGGTCAGGTTGGCCGAGCGCGGAGCGGGCCGCGCGTCGGCCGAGGTCAGCAGGGCGACGCCATCGACCAGCAGGCCGAACCGCAGGGTCTCGCCCCGCTCGGCGGTCTGCATCGGCCCGCCATCGATGCGCAGCCACACCATGCCGCCACCTTCCGTGGCGCCGACCGCGAACTGGATGCCGAAGGGGGCGCGGTCGTCGAAATCGACATTGGGATTCTGTGGTGGCGGGACGATGTCTTCCAGCGGGATCGACCGATAGAAGCGCACTGCGCCGGTATAGGAACCGATCCAGCCTGGCCAGTCGGTCACCTGGGCGACTGCCGCGCGGCCGAACGTCGGGGCGACGAGAAACGCAGCGCCCGAAGTCAGCGCGCGCCGGCGGAGCATCATCGCGGGCGACTCGCCGTGACGTTGAGGTCGACGGCCACTTCGTTGGCGACCTGGCCGGTCGCGGCCCATTCGTTTTGGCCCACACCATAATCCAGGCGCTTCAGAACGATACGGCCCTTCGCCGAGGCCCGCAGCGTGCCGGGCCGGGACGGATCGTCGGCGATCGAGAGGGTGAACGGCAGCACGGCATCGCGCGTCACGTCGCGGATGGTGAGCTTGCCCTGCGCCTCGTAACGGTCGCCGCCCTTGGCGGTGACCGACGTGGCGACGAAGTGCGCTTCGGGGAATTTCTGGACGGCGAGGAAGTTCGGCCCCTTGAGCAGGGAGTCGACGTCGGTGTTGTTCGCTGTAACGGCGCGGGTGTCGATCTTGATGTCGATACGGGCAGCGGCAAGCGCTGCGGGATCGAGCATGATCTCGCCGGTCCAGGTCGGGAACCGGCCGCTCACGATCGAGCCCACCTGAGTGACCGTGAAGGTGAGGGAGGACGTGCGCGCGTCGACCGCCCACGGATCCTGCGGGCCCGCGAAGGCGGGACGGACGATCAGCAGGGCGACGAGCAGCACCCAGACGCGAAGAACGTAGCCGTTCACGGGGCTTTTCCTCCGGAGAACCACATGCGACGGAAGATGCCGTCGCGTCGAAAGACATCGTGATAGATCACCGCGCCGACATGCAGGGCGACGACGGCAATCAGCAGTTTCGACAGTATACGATGAACGGTGCGCAGCGCCTCGAACAGGGCGGGATCCCGCGGCACCAGGTCGGGGATCGGCAGGTAGCCGAACCAGTAGAGGCCGACACCGGCGGCGGAGTTCATGGTCCAGCCGCTGATCGGCATGGCGATCAGCAGGACGAAAAGTGCCCCATGGGCGGCATGCGCCAGCCGGCGCTCCCACAAGGGCAGGGCGCCGGGCAGAGGCGGTGGCGGATGCCGCCAGCGCCACCACAGTCGCAACAGGGTGAGCGCCAGGACCGTGAGACCGATCCATTTATGCCAGGCATAGACTTGGAGCTTCAGCAGCCCGAGCGGCAGGCCGGTCATCCAGAGGCCGACACCCAGCATGCCCAGCACACAGACCGCGGTGATCCAGTGAAGGGCCTTGGCGGCGGAAGGATGGCCTGGGCGGGAGCCGTCAGCGCCAGGCATCGGTCCGGATGGAGATCTCGACGTCGTCGCCGACCAGATCGACATACTTGGTCATGCCGAACTCCGACCGCTTGATCTTGCCCTTGGCGCGGAAGCTGGCGTAGCGGGCGCCGGGCGCGGCGTTGGGCTTGCGATCCGTTACAGTGACGTTGAACGTCATCGGCCGCGTCACGCCGCGGAGTGTGAGGAAGCCGTCGATCTTCAGGGTTTCGTCGCCGAGCCGTTCGACCTTGTCGGATCGGAAGGTCATCTGCGGGAAGCGGTCGACGTCGAAGAAGTCGGAGTCCTTCAGCATGTCGGCCTGCTGCAGATCCATCATCTGCAGGCTGCCGGTCTGCACGGTGACTTCGACGGCGCTTTTCGGGATGTCGGCGTCGTTGACCTGGACGTTGCCCTGCCAGGTCTTGAAGCCGCCGGTCGTGCGGAAGATGCGCGACTCGCCAATCGAGAATTCGATGGTGCCGCGCCCGTTGCCGATTTTCAGATCCTCTGCCGCCCCGGCGCTCCGCGCCGCCGGGATCAGCAGCGCTGCGGCGGCCAGGAGGAGAAGGGCTGCTCGCTTAATGGGCAAGGCCTGTGCGCTCTTCGTAGGTGGTGAAGAAACGGCGCTCGAGTCCGCGCTGATTCTCGTAGATCGAGCCCTGATGGTCGGCCGGTGGCAGCGGCATGCGAATCGGTGCCGGCCGCAGGCGCGGCGCAATGGTCGGCTCGCCCAGTACCATGCGGCTGTTGAATTCCTCGAAATCGGCCACGCCCATCAGTGGCCAGGCGTCGGCCGCGGCGTATTCGTGCAGCAGCAGGCGGCGTTGGCTGTTGGAGCGATTCAATGCAGAGCCGTGGACCAGGCGGACGTGATGGATGGTCATCGACCCGGCCGGGCCCACAAGCGGCACGGCCTTGTCGAAATCGAGATCGCAAGCGGAGGGATTCATCGCTCCGCAGAACCGGCCGTCGGCATGGTGGTCATGCACCGGCCCGTGATGGCTGCCGGGCAGGACCATCAACGGGCCGTTGTTCTCGTCGCAGTCGTCGAGATAGATGCCGGTCGCCAGCACGTCGTCGTTGGTATGCGGATAGAACGCCCAGTCCTGATGCCATTCGACCGGCGAGCCGTAGCCGGCCGATTTCATGTTGAGCTTGCCGCCATGCTGGCGGATGGCGGGCCCGAGCAGCTGGGCGAGGATCGACGTGATCGCCGGATCGCGCGCCAGCGCGTGGAAGAAAGCATAGCGCTTGAAGATGGCGGGCTTCAGCCGGCGCACGCGCGGCAGGCTGGCGCTGTGGCTGGGCTCGAGATCGTAGAGATCGTCGTTGGCGGCGACGCCGCGCGCATCGGCCACGATCTGGTCGGTCAGGGCGCGCAGCTCGCGGAGCTGCTCACCCTGGATCAGGCGCGGGATCACCAGGTAGCCGTCACGGCGATAGGTTTCGATCTGCTGAGGCGTGAGCATGCGAAAGCATAGCACGAGACCCCGGGTTCACCGATAATCACGCTATGGCGATCCGTGCCCTATTTCCGACATTGGTGTACCGCGCGTCGTTGGTCGACGACGGCTGGCGGCGTTTCAACCAGGACCTGGCCGACGAGTGCCGCTCCCTCAGTCTCTCGGACGAGGCGGGGCGGCGCTGGTCGGCGCGGCATTACCTCGGCGGCTATACCTCCTACGGGTCGCTCGACCGGCTGCACCTCGTCACGTCACTGTTCGATCGGTTGCGCAAACGGATCGACCGCCATGTGAAGGCCTTCGTGCGCGACCTCCACTACGACCTTTCCGGCCGGCGGCTCGAAATGACCGATTGCTGGGCCAACCTGATGCCTGCCGGCACCGTGCATTCGATGCATCTCCACCCGACATCCTTCGTCAGCGGCACTTATTACGTGTCGGTGCCAAAGGGTGCGGGGGCGCTGAAATTCGAGGATCCGCGTCTGGCGCAACACATGGCGGCCCCCCCACGACGGACCGATGCGCCGGAGAGCCTGCGCTCTTTCGTGAGCGTGGCGGCCAAGGACGGCGACCTGCTGCTGTTCGAGAGCTGGCTGCGCCACGAAGTGCCGCCGGCGCGCTTCTCCGGCGAGCGCATCTCGATTAGCTTCAACTATGCCTGCCCGCACAAATCGCAGGGCTGAGAGACACCGTATGCGCTGCCTTCTTGTTGGCTTCTCCCTGCTCGCGACACTCGCCGCTGCACCGGCGCGGGCCGACCAGTTGCCGATCTTCGATGCTCACATGCACTACAGTCACGACGCCTGGGACGTGGTGCCGCCCCGAGAGGTCGTGGAGATCCTGAAGAAGGCCGGTGTCAAGCGCGCCATGGTCTCGAGCTCCAACAACGAAGGCACGCGGATGCTGCAGGACGTGGCACCGGACGTCATCGTGCCCGAACTGCGCCCCTATCGCTCGCGCGGCGAGATCTCCACCTGGGCCAAGGACCCGACGGTGATCCCGTTCCTCGAGGATCTCCTGTCCAAGCGCCGATATCGCGCGATCGGCGAGTTCCACATCTACGGCGCCGATGCCGACCTGCCGAACATGCGGCGCGTCGTCGAACTCGCGAGCCAGTACGGCCTCTACCTCCATTCGCACTCCGACGCCGATGCCGTCGTGCGCCACTTCCGGCAAGATCCGAAGGCCAAGGTGCTGTGGGCGCATTCGGGCTTCGAGCGGCCGGAGAAGGTGCGTGAGATGCTGCGCACCTATCCAACGCTGTGGTGCGATCTCGCCTTCCTGACTTCGCATGCCTCGAACGGCAAGGTCGCGCCGGGCTGGCGCGAGGCGTTCCTCGAATTCCCCGACCGCTTCGTGCTGGGGACCGACACCTTCACGCCGGAGCGCTGGCACTACGTGATCGAGCATGCGCGCTGGTCGCGGCAATGGCTGGCCGACCTGCCGCCCGACGTGGCGCGCAAGATCGCCTACGAGAACGGCGACCGCCTTTTCGGCGGTGAGCTCGGCGGCAAGCCCGAGGGTGGGGCGGTGGGAGGCCGGCGATGAAGCTGCTGCTGGCCCTGGTCGCCCTCGTCTTTGCGACACCGATGCTTGCGATGCCGGCGCTGGCCGACTGTCCGCTCGATCTCGGCCGCGGCACTGGTTGGGTGATCTTTTCCGACCACTACATGCTCGCCTTCCGCCCCGATCCGGTACGTGTCGAAGTCGGCGAGCCCTTCGCGCTGATCCTGAACGTCTGCACCAAGAACGACGAGCCGGCGGAGCTGGTGGCGGTCGAGGCGCAGATGCCCGAGCACAAGCACACCATGAACTACAAGCCGACCATCGCCGCTTCGTCCGACGGCCGCTATCGCGTCGAGGGGCTGGTCTTCCATATGCCGGGTCGGTGGGAACTCTCCTTCGATGTGCGCGCCGGCGAGGAAACCGAACGGCTGTCGCACGACATCATCCTCAAGTGATTCGGCGACTGCTGGCCTGGGTGCTGGCGGTTGCCGCCACGGCGGGCGCCGGCGTGTCGGCGCAGCCACTGGCTCAGCCACTGGCGCAGCCTTTGCTCGACTGGACGGAAGAAGAGGTGACCCTGATCGCCCGGCACGGCCCCTGGCCGCTGCCGCCGGTGCGCGATCCTTCCAACCGGGTGTCTGCCAGTCCGGCCGCCGTTCGCCTCGGCGAGCACTTGTTCTACGACACCCGACTCTCCGGCACCGGCCAAACGAGCTGCGCCACCTGTCATCGGCCGGACCGCAACTGGAGCGACGGCCTTGCGCGCGCACAGGGCACGGTCGAGCTCGACCGTCGCACGCCATCCCTGTGGAATGTGGGCTACGGTCCCTGGTTCGGCTGGGATGGCGCGGGCGATTCGCTGTGGGCCCAGAGCATCCGCCCGATCCTCGACCCACGCGAGATGGGGGCGGGCACGGGGCGCGTCGCGGCTCTGCTGCGTGAGGATGCGACGCTGGCCTGCGGTTACGAGAAGGCTTTCGGCGACAGGCCGGGCCGCGATGACGAGCGGCTGCTGGTCGACGCGGCCAAGGCGCTGGCGGCTTTCCAGGCGACGCTTGTAACGCCACGCACGCCCTTCGATGTCTTTCGCGACGCGCTGGTGAATGGCGATCGCGTTGCGGCGGCGCGCTATCCGCTGGCGGCGCAGCGCGGCCTGCGGCTCTTCGTCGGCGCAGCCAGCTGCAATGCCTGTCACTTCGGGCCGCGCTTCACCAACGGCGAATTCGGCGATGTCGGCATTCCCTTCTTCGTGCGGCCGGGCGAGGTCGACAGCGGCCGGCTGGGGGGCCTCGCGCGCCTTGCCGGCAGTCCGTTCAACCTGCTCGGCAGCCACAGCGACGACACGACCGGCGAGGCGGGCCGCCGCACACGCCACGTCCAGCGCCTGCACAGCAACTTCGGGGAGTTCCGCGTGCCCGGCCTGCGCCAGACGGCACGTGGCGGCCCTTACATGCATAATGGCAGCCTCGCGAGCCTCGATGACGTGGTGCGGCACTACTCCGAGGTGAGCCCCGACCGGCTGCACAGCGACGGCGTGCCGCTGGTACGTCCGCTCGGCCTGTCGGCCGAAGAGCAGGGCGACCTCGTGGCCTTCCTGCGCTCGCTCGATGCCGAGGTGCCGCCGCGGCCGCCTGTGCCGCCGCTTTGTCCCTAGAGGGATTTCAATCGGGCCAGCGCGCTTTCCAGGATCCAGGCCGCCGCGGCGGCGTCGACCCGCTCCGCGCGCTTGGCGCGGGTCATGTCGTAATCGTCGATCATGCCGCGCGTCACGGCAGCGGTGCTGAGGCGTTCGTCCTGCATTACGACGGGCAGGGCGGCGAGTGCCGGCGCCCCGTGATTGGCGATGTTGGTCACGAACTGGCGTACCGACTGACAGCGCGGCCCCTCGCTGCCGTCCATATTGAGCGGCAGGCCGACCACCAGCGCCTTGATCTGGTGCTTGGCTGCCAGCTCGGCGAGGGCGGCAAGATCGACCGCGAGCTTGCCGCGCTTCAGGGTGGACAGCGGCGTCGCAAGCATGCGCAGGGCATCGGACGTGGCGATGCCGATGGTCTTGCTGCCGACATCGAGCGCCATCAGCCGGCCGTCGCGGATCAGCGCGGCCTTGAGTTCGGAAATTTCGACGATTGCCATACGTTAACGACCCACTTTGCGCGCCAGCCACGCTTCGGCCTGCTCGGCGATCTTTTCCCAGCCCGGCTGACCCAGCACCCAATGGCCCTGCCTCGGATATTCGAGACAGTCCGACACATGCGAGAAATACCTGGCGCTGCGCCGCACGACGTCGGGCGGCACGAGCCTGTCCTTCTCGGCGGCGACGAACAACAAGGGCACGGTGACACGACGCGGATCGACGCGCGCCGCCTTGCGACGGTCGAGCCAGGGCAGGGCGATCTCGAACAGGGCTCGCCCGGACTCGTGGACGAACGACTCGTGGAGGGTCGCGCCCTCGGCCGGATCGGTCGTATTGAAAGTGTAGGCCAGCGCCTCGCGGCGGGTTGCCCGATGCGGCTTGCGCCACCAGGCCCAATGCGCCTGGATGCGGGCGAAAGCCAGGAGGTTCGACGGCCGCAGCGCCAGCACGGCGGAGGGCGGGGCAGGCGTCAGCAATACGCCTGCCTTGGCGGCACCGTTGGCACAGAGCCTGAGTGCGATCAGCCCGCCCATCGAATGGCCGATCACGACCGGCTTCTCCGGCAGGCCTCCGATCAGGTTTTCGAGATCGGCGACGTAATCGCAGAGACCCGTCTCTCCCAGCGCCGAAGGCGGCGCCGTCGGCGGCACATCATGGTGGCGCAATGAGGGTGCCAGTGTCTGCCAGCCGCGCTCCTCGAGGAACTTCTGCCAGTTCCGCCAGACGTCCGAAGTCGCCCACATACCGTGAATCAGGATTGCCAGTCGGGCCATTGCAGAGGTTATAAGGCGTGCTCGGGCCCGGGTCGACGGGCGGAACCTGTGGTGAGTGCGCCGAGTGACCGACACCCATTATGCCCTGCTGGCGATCGCGATGGTGTTGACCGTGGTCAGTGTCCTGGTGCCGTTGGCCGAGCGTTTCCGGCTGCCGCACACGGTCCTGCTGGCCATCGCCGGCATGGGATTGGGCTTCCTGGGGTCTTGGATCATCGCCGAGGGCGTCAACCTCGGCGCGCTGGGGGCGGCCTTCGTCGGTCTCGACAAGCTTGAGGTCGGCACCGACGTGTTCCTGCCGCTCTTTCTGCCGCCGCTGCTGTTCACGGCAGGAATGACCATCGACGTGCGGCGCCTGATGGACGAGATCCATGCCGTGCTGCTGCTCGCCATCGTGGCGGTCCTGGTCTGCATCGCCTGCGTCGCGGGCGTCGTGCACCTGGCGACCGGCATGGATATCGTCGTCTGCCTGCTGCTGGGGGCCGTCGTCTCGACGACCGATCCGGCCGCCGTCATCGGCATCTTCCGCGACGTCGGTGCCCCCAAGCGACTGTCGATCCTGGCCGAAGGCGAATCGCTCCTGAACGACGCCGTCGCCATCGCAGCCTTCGGCCTGTTCATCGGCATCCTGGCCGCCCGCGGCTCGGCCGATCCCGCCGCCGCCGCAGTGGGCGATCCGACCAGCGCCGTCGTCGTCTTTCTGCGCGAATTCATCGGCGGGCTGATCTTCGGCTTCGCGATGGCGCGCGCAGCGATGGTGATCCTGCCGCGGCTGGGGGAGTCCGATGCCGCCGTCGCGTCGGTGACGGTAAGTCTCACCTATCTCTCATTCGTCGTTGCCGACCGCTACCTGCATGTTTCCGGCGTGGTGTCCGTGGTGATGGCGGCGCTCACCGTTGCGGCCTATGGGCCGACCCACCTCCATCCGCGGCAATGGACGGCGCTGCGCCAGGTCTGGACGCAGCTTGAGTTCTGGGCGAACTGCCTGATCTTCGTGCTGGCCTCGATGGTGGCGGCCAACGTTCTGCTGAAGATCACCTGGCTCTATATCTGGGGCGTGCTGGCGGTGGCGGTCGGCGCCTTCACGGCGCGCGGCCTGGTCGTCTTCGGCATGCTGCCGGTGCTGGAGACCCTGAAACTCGTCCAGCCGGTCGACAAACGCTACAAGGCGATCCTGGTCTGGGGCGGCCTGCGCGGCGCCGTCACCATCGTGCTGGCCATGGTCGCCGCCGGCGACGAGCGCCTGCCGGAGAATTTCCGCGACTTCATCGCACTGCTCGCCGTCCTGTTCGTGCTGTTCACCCTGTTCGTGAACGCTACGACGCTGGGCCTCGTGATGCATGTGCTGGGCCTCGACAAGCTCAGCCGTCTCGAGCTCGCCATGCGCGATCGCGTGCAGGCGTTGTGCCATGTCAACGTCGCCCGTCACCTGCACCAGATCATGCGCCAGCAGAACGAGCGCGCTGACGGCCTCGCGGTTGACCCGGCGTCGGCGGGCGAGGCCGAGATCGAGGCAGTGCCGGGCGATCTGGCGCTGCCACTCGAGGAGCGGGTCCGGATCGGCCTGATCACGCTGTCGACGCGCGAGAAGGAACTCTATCTGGAGCTCTTCCAGCAGCAGATCCTGTCGCGCCGCATGGTCGCGGTGTTGGCGGCGCGCGCCGATCGCCTGATCGACACGGTGCGCGACAAGGGTGCCCACGGCTACGAGGAATGGGTCGAGGAAGTTTCCCATCCCGACCGCGGCTTCCGGCTGGCACTGTGGCTGCACCGCCGTTTCGGCTTCGAGCGCATGCTGACGGAGCGCCTGGCTGATCGCTTCGAGGTGCTGATGGTGTCGGGCAGCGTGCTGAACGAGCTTGCCGCCTTCAACGTGAAATCGGTCTCCGACCTCTTGGGTTCCGATGCCGAAGCGGCTCTTGGCGAGGTGATCGGCAACCGCCAAAAGGCGGTGGACAGCGCCTTGCGCGCCTTGTCGCTGCAGTATCCGGGCTATGCCGAATCGGTGAAGGCGCGCCAGCTCGAGCGCGCCGCCATCCGCTTCGAGTCGGCGGAATATGCCGGCCGGCTGCGCGAAGGCATCATCAGCCGCGAAGTCTACGAAGATCTCATCTCGCAGCTCGCCAGCCGACGCGGCGCCGTCAGCCGCCGGCCGGCGCTGGATCTCGGCCTCGAGCTGGTCAACATGATCGGCCGTGTGTCGCTGTTCGCTTCACTCGACCGCGAGGCCATCGTCGCGGTCGGCAAGCGCCTGCGCGCCCTGGTGGCGCTGCCTCACGAGAAGATCATCTCGGTCGGCGGCCCCCCGGACGCCATGTACTTCGTGGCCGCAGGCGAAGTGACTGTCCACACGCGCACGGTGACCGTCACTCTGAAGGAGGGCGACTTCTTCGGTGAAATGGGCCTGCTGAGCTCCCAGCCGCGCAGTGCCGACGTCATCGCCAATGGCTATTGCCATCTGCTCGTCCTCCATCGAAAGGACTTCAACCAGCTCCTGGCCAGCCGGCCGCAGGTGCGGGCTGAGATCGAGGCGGTGGCGGCGCAGCGCGATGCCGAGAACACCAGCGCGGCGCAGGCCGCGTCCTGACGCGGCGGGGCTGGCAGGTGCCGGCCGGTTGGTTGCCTGGACAGGCTAAAACGGCTACCAACCGCGCCGAAAATCGTGATTTCGGAGTGCTGTCATGTCGCTCGACAAGGACACGGTGGCGCGTATCGCGCGCCTCGCCCGTCTCAAGGTCCCCGAGGAAGAGCTCGCGCCGCTTGCCGGCGAGCTCTCGGGCATTCTTGCCTGGATCGAGCAACTGAACGAAGTCGACACCGCCGATGTCGAACCGCTCTCGTCGGTATCCGACGTTGTCCTGCCGATGCGCGCCGACAAGGTGACCGACGGCGGCATCGCCGCCAAGGTGCTGGCCAATGCGCCGGGCGGGGCGGTCTATATCGATCCGTCGGACAAGAACGCCGGCGGCTTCTTCACTGTCCCGAAGGTGGTGGAGTAGACGATGGCCGCACTTACCGACCTTACCATCGCCCAGCTCACGGCGGCCCTTGCCAGCAAGGACACCAGCGCCGTCGAGGTGGCCGAAGCGCATCTCGCGAAGCTCGACCAGCATCGTGCGCTCAACGCTTTCATCACCGAGACGCCTGACCGCGCCCGCGCGATGGCCAAGGCCTCCGACGAACGCCGCTGGAAGGGCGAGGCGGGCCTGCTCGATGGCGTGCCGCTCGCCATCAAGGATCTCTTCTGCACCGAAGGCGTGCCGACGACGGCGGCCTCGCGCATCCTCGACGGCTTCGTGCCGACCTACGAGAGCACCGTGACGGCCAACCTCTGGAAGGCGGGCGCGGTGATGGTCGGCAAGACCAATCTCGACGAGTTCGCCATGGGCTCCTCGAACATGACGAGCCATTTCGGCGGCGTCGAGAACCCGTGGAAGCGCAAGGGCGACAACCGCAAGCTGGTGCCGGGCGGGTCGTCCGGCGGCTCGGCGGCGGCTGTAGCGGCGTACATGGTGCCAGGCAGCACCGGCACCGATACCGGTGGATCGATCCGCCAGCCGGCGGCGTTCTGCGGCATCGTCGGCCTGAAGCCGACCTACGGCCGCTGCTCGCGCTGGGGCGTGGTGGCCTTCGCAAGCTCGCTCGACCAGCCGGGCCCGTTCACGCGCACCGTTGAGGATGCGGCGCTGATGCTGCAGGCCATGGCGGGGCACGATCCCAAGGACTCGACCTCGGCCCCGCTGCCGGTGCCGGACTTTGCCGCCGCCGCGCGCGATCCCAACATCAAGGGCCTGAAGGTCGGCATTCCGAAGGAGTATAGGGTCGACGGTACCTCCGAGGAGATCGTGGCGCTGTGGGCCCAGGGCGTGGAGATGCTGAAGGCAGCTGGCGCCGAGCCGGTCGAGGTCTCGCTGCCACACAGCAAGTACGCCTTGCCGGCCTACTACATCGTGGCGCCGGCGGAGTGCTCGTCGAACCTCGCCCGCTATGACGGCGTGCGCTTCGGCCTGCGCGTGCCGGGCAAGGATCTGCCCGAGATGTACCAGAACACGCGCGGCGCGGGCTTCGGCAAGGAAACGCGGCGGCGCATCCTGATCGGCACGTACGTGCTATCGGCCGGCTACTACGATGCCTACTACAAGAAGGCGCAGCGGATCCGCAGCCTGATCGCGCGCGACTTCAAGCAGGCCTTCGAGATCTGCGACGTGCTGCTGACGCCGACGGCGCCGACGGCGGCCTTCGCGGCCGGCGACAAGATGGACGATCCGGTGGCCATGTATCTCAACGACGTGTTCACCATCCCGGCCTCGATGGCGGGCCTGCCCGGGATTTCGGTGCCGGCCGGTCTCGACAAGGATGGCCTGCCGCTCGGCCTGCAGCTGATCGGCCGCGCCTTCGACGAGGTGACCTTGCTGCGCGCCGCCGCGGCGCTGGAAAAGGCGGCCGCTTTCACAGTGCGGCCGACCGGCTACTAATCGCGGCACGCGCCGCTGGAGCGGCGCCGATCCGGCGTTATTCTTCCTGCAGGGAGGATAACGCAAATGAAGTTCGATACTGGTGTGAGGCGCCGCAACGTTCTGGCAGCGGGGCTGGCGGCCGGCGCCGCCGCAGCCTTGTCGCCGACGATGGTCAGGCCGGCGAGGGCGCAGTCCTGGCCGACACGGCCGGTCACGCTCGTGGTGCCCTTTGCGCCGGGCGGCGGCACCGACACTTTCGCACGGCCGTTCGCGGCCAAGCTGTCGCAACAGCTCGGCCAGCAGGTGATCATCGACAACCGCGCCGGCGCTGGCGGCACGGTGGGGGCGGCGATCGTCGCGCGGGCGCAACCCGACGGCTACACGTTCCTGGTCGGCGCCGTGCATCACACGGTGGCGGTCGCTGCCTACAAGAAGCTGTCCTACGATCTCGACAAGGATCTGATCCCGGTCACCGGCATGGCCTACGTGCTGCTGGTGAACCCGAAGGTGCCGGCCAGGACGCTCCCGGAGTTCATCGCCTTCTGCAAGGCCAATCCCGGCAAGGTCGATTACGGATCGTCGGGGCTCGGCACTACACGCCATCTCGCTGGTGAGATCTTCAATGCACGGACTGGCACGCAGATGGTGCATGTGCCCTACAAGGGATCGGGGCCGGCGACCGCGGCACTGATCAACGGCGAGGTGAGTGCCGTGTTCGAGGGGCTGGGCAGCGCCGCCGGCCACATCCGCAGCGGCACCGTGCGGGCACTCGCCGTGTTCGCCCGTACGCGCTCGCCGGCCTTTCTCGACATTCCGACGGCGGCCGAAGGCGGCGTGCCGGATTTCGAATCGCTCTCCTGGTACGGTCTGTGGGCGCCGGCCGGTACGCCGCGCGAGCTGATCGCCCGGATGCAGGCCGAGACCGCGAAGCTGTTCGAAGCGCCCGACATCAAGACCATCTGGTTCCAGCAGGGCGCCGAACTGGGCGGCGAGGCAAGCGACAAGTATGCGGCTTTCGTCAACGCGGAAGTCGGCAAATGGGGTAAGGTCGTGCGCGACAACAACATCGTTCTCGAATGATCCCGAGGGTGCGTAATGTCGGCTGAACTCTATGCGGCATTCCTGGCCGCCTGCGTGGTCCTGGTGCTGGTGCCCGGGCCCACTGTGACGCTCACCCTTGCCAACAGCCTGAAGCACGGCACGCGCGCCGGCCTGCTCAGCGTCCTCGGCACGCAACTTGGGCTGGCGGTCATGCTGGTGATCGTGGGCGTGGGCTTGACCTCGCTGGTCGAGACCGCCGGCCACTGGTTCGATTGGTTACGGCTCGCCGGCGCCGCCTACCTGGTGTGGTTGGGCTGGAAGATGATCCGCGGTGCCGGGCAAGGGTTGGAGCAGGGTGGGGCCGCGCCGCCGCGCGGCGGCTTCGTCCTGCAGGGCGCGCTGGTCGCGCTCAGCAATCCCAAGACCTTGTTGTTCTTCGGGGCTTTCTTCCCGCAGTTCGTCGATCCGGCGCGCGACTTCGGCCTGCAGATCTTCATCATGGGTGTGACCGCCATGGCGGTGGCCGTGGTCAGCGACAGCCTCTATGCCCTGGCGGCCGGACGCGCACGACAGGCCTTCACCGCCAGGCGCGTTGCCTTCCTGGAGCGCGTCAGCGGCGGCTTCCTGATCGGCGGCGGGCTGTGGCTCGCTTTCTCGCGGTCGCGCTGAGCGATGGCAAAGGCGAGGGTCACCGGTATCGGCGGCGTCTTCTTTCGTGCGCGTGACCCGCAGGCGTTGGCCGCCTGGTACGAAAGGCATCTCGGTATCGACGACATCCAGAAATCCGTCTGGGCTCAGGAGGCGGGCAGCACCGTGTTCGCGCCGTTCGCGCACGACACAGCCTACTTCGGGCGCGCCGAGCAGCAATGGATGATCAACTTCCGCGTCGATGATCTCGACGGCATGATGGCCAGGCTGAAGCAGGAGGGGATCGCCGTGGAAACGCGGGCGGAGTGGGACTCCGAAGTCGGTCGCTTCTGCCGTATCCACGATCCCGAAGGCAATCCGATCGAGTTGTGGGAGCCGGCGAAGAACGTCGAAGGCTTGTCCAACTGAGGCCAGTGCCAAGTGCCTTCGAAGAAATCGCACGCAAATGAACGACGTTGCGGCCTTTGCTTGCAATGCTGACAGTTCCGTCGCGGCAGGTTACGCGCGGGTGACGTAGTCAACGTTGCTCCGATGCAACGCAATGGTGTGGCAATGCCGGTGCCTTATCTCCCGATACAGTTCAGGGGCATGAGTCGAATCGCCATTGTGAAATACGGGGCTTTCAAGACGTTCGTCGACCGTGATGTTCGGCCGGAAGCTTGACGCTGGCCTTTGAAATGCCCACTTGGCTAACAGCCTGCTCGGGCTCGTCGCCTTGGCGCAGGTTCCCCTCCAAATCGATGTTTGAAGTTGACTAAACCAACTGGTTAACAATAAAGTCGAAGTCATCTCCAAAACTGCCAAGCCAGAATTCTTGATGAGGACGGCCATGTCGTTTCGCCGCCCCGTGCCCGCATCGGCGTGGCCTGGGTTTTCCGCCTTCACCGCCGTCACGGCCGCTATTGTCGTTGCTGCATCCAATCCTGCGTCCGGCCAGATGCCACCACCTCCTGAGGTCGATGTCGCGGCCGTCGTATCGAAGCCGGTGCGGCAGTGGGATCAATTCACCGGGCGGATTGCGGCGATCGAGGCCGTGGAGATCCGTGCCCGAGTCAGTGGTTACCTCAGCCGCGTCGCCTTCAAGGAAGGTGACGAGGTCAAGGAGGGGGATCTGCTGTTCGTCATCGATCCGCGCCCCTATAAGGCGTCGCTCGACAGTGCCGCCGCGCAGCTCGAACGTGCCAAGGCCTCCGCCCGTCTGGCAGACATATTGGACCAGCGCTCGCAGCAGCTGATCAAGACCGGTGCAATCTCGCGCAACGAGTTCGACAGGAACAGCACGGCGGCGGCGCAGGCCAATGCGGAAGTGAGCGCCGCCGAGGCGGCGCTGGAAACGGCCAGGCTTAATCTCGGCTACACCGAGGTACGCTCGCCGATCGCCGGCAAGGTCAGTCGCACGATGCTGACGCAAGGCAACCTGGTTCAGGCGGACCAGACCGTACTGACCAGCGTCGTGTCGCAGGACCCGGTCTACGTCTATTTTCAGCCCGACGAGCAGACCTTCCAGCGCTACGGCGACATGGCACGCAAGGGCGAGCGCGCCGCTTCCGCCAATGCGGTGCGTCTGGGCCTGGCGAACGACCAGGGCCATCCGCATGGAGGCACGGTGAACTTCATCAACAATCAGGTCGATGCCACGACCGGTACGATCACCATGCGCGCCGTGGTACCCAATCCGAACCGCGTCTTCGTCCCGGGCATGTATGCCCGCGTCCAGCTCGAGGGTAGCGGCGAATTCAGGGCCATGCTGATCGACGAGAAGGCGGTGATGACCGATCAGGACCGCAAGTACGTCTACGTGCTCGATCCTGAGGGCAAAGCCATGCGCAAGAACGTCGTGCTCGGCGGTGCGATCGACGGCTTGCGCGTCGTGCAGTCCGGCCTCGACCCGAAGGACAAGGTCATCGTCGCCGGCCTGCAGAAGATTTTCGCCCCCGGCACGCCGGTCAAGCCGAACGAAGTGCCGATGGTCAAGCTGCCGAAGAACACGGCGGCCGACAACAAGGTCGGAGGCAATTGAGACCTCGCCATGGATTTTTCGAAGTTCTTCATCGACCGCCCGATCTTTGCGGCGGTCCTGTCGATCGTGATCTTCGTCGCTGGCCTGATCGCGATTCCGTTGCTGCCAATCAGCGAATATCCTGACGTTGTGCCGCCGACCGTGGTCGTGCGCGCGACCTATCCAGGCGCCAATCCGAAGGTCATCGCCGATACGGTGGCGGCGCCGCTCGAGGAGCAGATCAACGGCGCCGAGAGCATGATGTACATGAAGTCGGTGGCGGGCTCCGACGGCGTGCTGCAGATGACCATCACCTTCCGCCCCGGCACCGATCCACGTCTGGCGCAGGTCGACGTGCAGAACCGGGTCAACCAGGCCCTGTCGCGTCTGCCGACCGAAGTGGTGAGCCTCGGCGTGACGACGCAGAAGCAGTCGCCGAGCTTCCTCACCCTGATCACGCTGATCTCGGACGGTCGGTACGATCCGCTCTACCTGCGCAACTACATCAACACCAAGATCAAGGACGAGCTGGCACGTCTGCCCGGCGTCGGCCAGGTGCAGCTGTTCGGCGGCGGCGACTATGCGATGCGCATCTGGCTCGACCCGAACAAGGTCGCGTCGCGTGGCATGACCGCCGGCGACGTCCTGCAGGCGGTGAGGGAGCAGAACCTGCAGGTGTCGGCCGGTCAGCTCGGCGCCGAACCCATCGCCAGCGGCAGCGACTTCCTGATCTCGATTAACGCCCAGGGGCGGCTGCGCACGCCCGAGGAATTCGGCGAGGTGATCCTCAAGACAGGCCCGAACGGCGAGGTTGTGCGCCTGGCCGACGTGGCGCGCGTCGAGCTCGGCGCGAACGATTACACCTTGCGCGGCCAGCTCGACGACTACCCGTCGGGGATCATCGGCGTCTTCCAGGCCCCCGGCGCCAATGCACTGGCGGCGCGCGACGGGGTCATCGCCAAGATGGACGAGCTCGCCAAGCGGTTTCCGCCGGGCGTCAGCTACCGCTCGGACTACGACAGCACGATCTTCGTGCGCGATTCGATCAAAGCCGTGGTGAAGACGCTGCTGGAAGCCATCGTGCTGGTCGTGATTGTGGTCATCCTGTTCCTGCAGACCTGGCGGGCCTCGATCATCCCGTTGCTCGCTGTCCCAGTGTCGGTGGTTGGCACTTTTGCGGTGCTTTTCCTGCTGGGCTTCTCGATCAACACGCTCTCCTTGTTCGGCCTGGTCCTCGCCATCGGCATCGTCGTCGACGACGCCATCGTCGTGGTCGAGAATGTCGAGCGCAACATCGAGGAGGGGCGCACGCCGCTCGAGGCGGCGCATCAGGCGATGAAGGAAGTGTCGGGGCCGATCGTGGCGATCGCCCTGGTGCTCTGCGCGGTGTTTGTGCCGATGGCCTTCCTGACCGGTGTGACCGGCCAGTTCTACAAGCAGTTCGCCGTTACGATCGCGATCTCGACGGTGATCTCGGCAATCAACTCGCTGACCTTGTCGCCGGCGCTGGCGGCCAAGCTCCTGCGCTCGCACGACGCGCCGAAGGATCTGCTGTCGCGGATCATCGAGGGTGCGTTCGGCTGGCTGTTCCGGCCGTTCAATCGCTTCTTCAAAGCCAGCTCCGACAGCTACCAGAGCTCGATCTCGCGTATCCTCAAGCGCCGCGGCATCGTGTTCGCGATCTATGGCCTGCTGCTGGTCGGTACCGGTGCGATGTTCAATGCCGTGCCGCGCGGCTTCATTCCGGTTCAGGACAAGCTCTATCTGATCGCCGTCGTGAAGCTGCCTGAAGGTGCCTCGCTCGAACGGACCGACGCGGCCATGAAGAAACTCAGGGACATGGCGCTCGGCACCGATGGCGTGGCGCACGTGGTGGCGATGACCGGCCTCAACGCGATCCAGTTCACCAATACGCCGAACTACGCGGTGGCCTTTCCGATCTTGAAGCCGTTCAACGAACGGACCCGCAGCGCCAAGGAGATCGCCGACGACATTCAGGCGAAAATCTCCGGGATCAAGGAAGGCATGGCCTTCGTCATGATGCCGCCGCCGATCGACGGCATGGGCACCGGCGCCGGCTACTCGCTGTTCATCGAGGATCGCGCCGGGCTGGGTTATGGCGCGCTACAGGAAGCGGTCGGCGCCCTGCAGGGGGCGGTCATGGCGGCACCGGGCATGAGCTTCCCGTTCTCGGGTTATCAATCCAACGTGCCGCAGCTCGATATCGAGGTCGACCGCGTCAAGGCCAAGGCGCAAGGCGTATCGCTGACCGAGCTGTTCAGCACGCTGCAGGTCTATCTCGGATCGGCCTATGTCAACGACTTCAACCTGCTCGGCCGTACCTGGCGCGTCTACGCCCAGGCCGACGGCGACTTCCGCAAGTCGGTCGAGGACATCTCCAACCTGAAGACGCGCAACGAGCGCGGTGAGATGGTGCCGATCGGCTCGATGGTGAAGATCAAGGAGGCGTACGGCCCAGATCCGGTGCTGCGTTACAACGGCTACCCGGCGGCCGATTTCATCGGCGAGGCGGAACCTGGCGCGCTGTCGTCGGCGCAGGCGATGCGCCTGATCGAGGGGCTGGCGAGTTCGGTGCTGCCCAATGGCATCGCCATCGAATGGACCGACCTCAGCTTCCAGGAGGCGACCCAGGGCAATGCCGCCCTGTTCGTGTTCCCGGTGGCGATCCTGCTGGCCTTCCTGGTGCTCGCGGCGCTCTATGAAAGCTGGGTGCTGCCGCTCGCGGTCATCCTGATCGTGCCGATGTGTATGCTCTCGGCGCTGGCCGGCGTGAAGTTGTTCGGCGGCGACAACAACACCTTCGTGCAGGTCGGCCTGGTCGTGCTGATGGGGCTGGCCTGCAAGAACGCCATCCTGATCGTCGAGTTCGCGCGCGAGTTGGAGTTCCAGGGCAAGGGCATCGTCGAGGCGGCACTGGAGGCCTGCCGCCTGCGTCTGCGGCCGATCGTGATGACTTCGGTCGCCTTCATCGCCGGCACGGTGCCGCTGGTGCTGTCGCACGGCGCCGGCGCCGAGGTGCGGTCGGCCACCGGCATCACGGTGTTCGCCGGCATGATCGGCGTGACCTTGTTCGGCCTGTTCCTGACGCCGGTGTTCTATGTTGGCTTGCGCAAGCTCTCCGGACGCAAGCTGATCCAGCACGGCGCCCCGACGATCGGCCACCATTCGCCCGCCGAGTAGGGTGAGGAGCGGGTTGCGCCTTCAATGCTAGCCGGGGCTGACCAGGCTGATCCGCCTTTGCAAGTTCAGCAGCATCGGCCGCCCCCAAAAAGGGGGCGGCCTTTGGTGGCACAAGGGCGGCCGACGCCTTTCGGTGGGCTCGGGTTCGCCCGGAGGGAAAGACCATAGCGCCGCCGCGCTCATGTGAATTCGTCCAGACGCTCCGCGACAATGATCCGTGAAGCTGCCTCGATCAGCGCCAGATGCGAGAAGGCCTGGGGAAAGTTGCCGAGATGATGGCCTGTCGCCACGTCGAACTCCTCGGCGTACAGGCCGAGGGGCGAGGCGATGCGCAGAAGGCGCTCCATGAGGTCGCGCGCCCGCTGGATCTCGCCGATGATCGTAAGTGCAGAGACGAGCCAGAAAGAGCAGATCAGAAACGTGCCTTCCTTGCCCGACAGGCCATCGTCGGTTTCCTCGGTACGATAGCGCAGCACGAATCCCTGCTCGCTGAGATTGTCGGCGATGGCGAGTACCGAGCGGCGCAGCCGCTCGTCGTTGCCGGGAAGGAAGCCGAAGATCGCCGCCAGCAGCGTCGATGCGTCCAGCACATCGGTCGCGTAGTGCTGGCGCAGGATGCCGTCCGCGGTCAGTCCGCGATCCAGGATATCGGCCCGGATCTCGTCGGCGATGGCCTGCCATTTCTTCGTCAACTCCGGGGCGCCCCGAATCTCCGCCAGCCGGGCGGCCCGGTCCAGGGCGACCCAGCTCATCAGCTTCGAGGAAACGTAGTGCTGGGGCGCACCACGCGCCTCCCAGATTCCCTGGTCGGGTTCTCGCCACACCTGTGCGGCGCACTCGGCCTGCGACTGGACGATCGGCCAAAGACGCCGGGGCAGTCTCTGGCTGTGCCGCGTGTGCAGCAGGATGGACCCCAGCACCGCACCGAAGACGTCGTTCTGGCGCTGGTCGAACGCCCCATTGCCGATACGCACCGGACGGGCGCCGGCGTATCCGGCCAGGTCGTCGCGCGTGGATTCGGTGAGGTCACGCCGGCCATCGATGCCGTACATGATCTGCAAGGCGCCGTCGCCGTTGGGCTCGAGATCGGCGATGAACTCCATGAACTCATTGGCCTCCCAGTCGAGGTTGAGCCAATGCAGTGCCTGCAGCGTGAAAGTGGAATCGCGCATCCAGCTGTAGCGATAGTCCCAGTTGCGCTCGCCCCCGGGCGTTTCGGGCAGCGACGTCGTCAGCGCGGCAACCGTCGCTCCCGTCGGCAGATAGGTAAGCCCTTTGATGACGAGGGCCGAGCGCATGATGAGAGATCGCCAGCGGTGATCGGGAATCCGGGCGCGACCGAGCCAGGTGCGCCAGAAGCGGGTCGTCGCCACCATGCGGGCATTGGCCTCGTCGATCGTCACGGGGGAGGCCAGGCCGTCCGCCCAGGACAGGCAGCAATACATCTCCTCGCCGTAGGTCAGCATGTGCCGGCCACGCACCCTGTCGCCCTCGATGCCGAGTGGAATGCTGCTCTGAAGCCGGAGTTTTACGTCGCCGGCGATCGCGTCGGCGACCCGCTTGTCGCCATCGAGCAGGGCCCACTTTGCCGTCGTGCGGCCGTAGTCGAAGACTGGCTCGCAGGTCAGCTCGATCTCGACCTGGCCCTCGATGCATTGCACGGTGCGAACGAGCATATGATCGGCGCCGTCGTCGGCCGGGGGCCGGGTATAGGGTGTCACGCGATCTTCGCCGATACGCGGTCCCATGGTGAGCGCGTCGCGGACCACCACCCATCCGCCGCGCGTGCTCCAGGTGGTGACGAGGGTGTTCGTTCCCGGTTCGTAGGTGCGAGAGTTGGGAACGGTTACGTTGAAGGGGGCCAGCCGAAAGCTGCCGGCCTGGCGGTCGAGCAGAGCGGCGAACACGCTGGGCGAATCGAACCTCGGGACGCAGAGCCAATCGACCGATCCGTCTGGAGCGACAAGCGCCCCGGTGTGGCAGTTCGAGAGAAACGCGTAGTCGGCAATCGCGGGGAACGGAGAGGGGGCGGCCGCACTTTGTGCTGCAGGCTCGCTCATGACATCCACGCGTCCTTTGAGCCATCATCACCGGCAGCCGCCCGCTTCTGTCCATGGCTCCGTCGACCGGTCCCGAGCATGGCGTTTTCTCCCCCAGCCTTGTTTCAGTCTTGTCCTAGAGCACGTTGCGCTCGACTGGAATCAGTCGAGCGGAAGGTCGTGCTCTAGATTCTATCGATTCTAGAGCAGCTTATGCCCGGGAAGAAGGAGTCGCATGCGGCTCCTTCTTCCCGGGCGCTGCTCTAGTGGAAGGAAGTCGGTGCTCTCTCGGGGAGTCAAGCCCGTCTCCCATGGCTGGCGGGCCAAATGACCGGCATTGTCCCTGTTACCGGGGCGAGTCCGGTCGTTGGTTCCGCCCCAACCGGCTTGATCAATCCGGGCTTCTTCATCGACCCGGGGCTTGGCGCTACAATGCCTTCGAGCTGGCGTCGGTCGATTGCGAGGAGCAATGCAAGTGAGTGAATCCACGACTCAACGGCCGCAAACCCTGGCGATCGATATCGGCGGCACGGGGCTCAAAGCCTCGGTCCTCGATGGATCGGGGAAGATGGTGGAAAGGCATGTGCGCATGCCGACGCCCGATCCCTGCACGCCGGACATATTGGTGAAAGCGCTCGCCAAGCTGACGGCGGCTCTCACATCCTACGACCGTATTTCCATCGGCTTTCCCGGCGTCGTGCGAGACGGCAGGATCGTCACGGCTCCGCACTTCAAAGGCAAAGCCTGGCGCGACTTTCCGCTGGCAGACACTCTGGCGCGTCGCTTCGGCAAGCCGGCCCGCTTGCTCAATGACGCCGAGGTGCAGGGACTGGGGATCATCAAGGGGCAAGGGCTCGAGGTCGTGCTGACGCTCGGCACGGGCGTCGGCAGTGCGGTGTTCAGCAACGGTGCGCTGACGCCACACCTCGAGCTGGCGCACCATCCGATCCGCAAGGGCGAAACCTACAACGACTATGTCGGCAACGCCGCGCGTCGTGCGCTCAGCAGCAGGAGATGGAACAGGCGCGTCCTCAAGGTCATCGAGGTCGTCTATGCGCTCCTGCACTATGACGTTTTGTATCTGGGCGGAGGAAACGCCGCCAAGATCACTATCAAGCTGCCGGACAACGTCCACATCGCTTCCAACGATGCCGGTATCACGGGCGGTATTCGTTTGTGGGACGAAGCGGTCTGGAGCGGCGCCCTCGGTGGCCACGCCGCCGCGTCTTCCGCTCGTTGAAGCGGTTCGAGCGTCCCTGCCGGCGAAATGCGAGGTCCGCAGGGCGGCCCGAGCGGCGCTACACTGCCTGACGCCGCCCGGTGGGCTGCGGTAAACTCCCGACAACCCGGGAGAAACGAACATGGCGGATTACGATCTTGTGGTGCGCGGCGGTAACGTGGCGGATGGCACCGGTGCGGCGATCAAGGAAGCGGACATTGCGGTCAAGGACGGCAGGATCGCGGCCGTCGGCAAGGTGAGCGGGCAGGGTGCGGAGGAGATCGGCGCCAAGGGACTGCTGGTGACGCCAGGCTTCGTCGACATCCACACCCATTATGACGGCCAGGCAACCTGGGATTCGCACCTGCAGCCCTCGAGCTGGCACGGCGTCACCACGGCGGTCATGG
>MKRV01000302.1 GCA_001897995.1 Alphaproteobacteria bacterium 65-37
TGCATCGACTGGATGGGATAGAAATCCGTCGGGCTGGTGTTGATCTTCACGCCCGGCAGCAGCAATGGCACCTCGACATCCTTCAGGCCGGCGACCTGCTTCATCAGGTTGTCGCGCGTCAGCTCGTTGCCGCAGCGCTTCAGCACCTCCTGCATCGTCCACGACACCGCATAGGCATAGGTGTAGAAGGCGTCGCCCTGGTTGGCACCGGGCATGTACTTGTCCATGAACGCCTTCCACTGCACGAAGTCCGGCGTCTTGGCCCACTGCGCGTCGGTCGGATCCTTGTAGAAGGCCGCCGTGATGATGCCCTGGCAGTTATCGAGGCCGGCCGGCTTCAGCACCGAATCGACCGAGATCGAGACGTTGACCAGGTAGAAGGCGGGCTTCCAGCCGATCTCCGCCGCCTTGCGGATGGCCTGCGAGGCGTGCTTGGGCGTGGCATGGCAGAAGAAGACCGTGGCGCCCGAGCTCTTCAGCTGGATGATCTGGCTGTCGATCGTGGGATCGGTGACCTCGTAGCTCACCTGTGAGGCGACCAGCTTCTCGTTCTCCTTGCCCAGGCCCTTCATGAAGCCCGAGACGTAGTCCTTGCCCGAATCGTCGTTGAGCCAGAGGATGCCGATCTTCTCACCCTTGTGCTGGGCCAGGATGTGCTTGGCGTAGATGGCGCTTTCGGTGACGTAGTCGGGCTGCCAGCCGATGGTCCAGGGATACTGCTGGGGGTTGCCCCACTTGGAAGCGCCGGTGCTGACGAAGAGCTGCGGCACCTTCTTCTGGTTCATGAACTTGTGGATGGCGGTGTTGCACGCCGTGCCGAGCGTCTGGAAGGTCGCGAAGACCTTGTCGTTCTCCACGAGCTTGCGCACCATCTCGACGGTCTTGGGTGGCGAGAAGCCGTCGTCGTAGGTGATGAACTCGATCTTGCGGCCGTTGATGCCGCCCTGCTCGTTCACCATCTTCCAATAGGCCTCGATGCCCTTGCCGATGGTGCCGTAGGCCGACGCCGGCCCGCTATAGGGGCCGGTATGGCCCAGTTTGATCGTGGTGTCGGTAACACCATCGGAATATTTCTTCTGCGCGAACACCTGGGGTGCCGCGAGAGCTGCCGCGACGGCCGAGCCGCCGCCTACGAAACCACGCCTGCCGATACGCACGGACGTTCCTCCTTTTATTCGAGACGTCCGAAAGCTTGTCGGGGATCGGTTGCGAAAAGAAGGTCGAACGCGAGTCGTCTTCCACCATACGGTCAAGGTCAGGTCGGCTGGCTCGCGCTGCGATGCGTCAGCGTTTTCGACTCACATAAGCTGCTGTCAGGGATACCGGATCGTCGCGCTTGCCGTTCCCAGTCTCTTTCCCGCCGCGTCTCGCGCGACCACCGTCCATTCATATCGGTGCGTCGCCGGCGGACACGGTCCGACGAACTTGAAAGCGCCGGAGGGAAGCTCGGCCTTGCCTGCGTAAGCCGCCTTTCCGCCGCCGTGGGAGAAGGTCGGTGCATCGAGATCGACCATCTTCAGCTCCAGCTCGACCGTGCCGGCCGGCACGTTCGCGACGGTGAATTTCGGGGACGGGCTGGTAATCGGACGTCCGCTACAGGCGGTGATCCCTTCCCATGTCGGCGTTATCGAGAAGGCGCTCTGCGCAAGGGCGCCTGTCGCGACGACCGTCGAAACCAATCCCACCATCAGAAAACGCTTCATTGGCCTTCTCCGTTCAGCGCTTCTGCCGCAGCCTGCCCACGATCCCGGTCGGAAAGAAATAGACGCAGAGGATGAAGGCGACGCCCAGCCACAGCAGCCAGCGGTCGGGATGGAACAGGTTGGCGAGCAGCGGCACGCCGGCCAGCGCCTTGTTGGCGATCGCCAGCAGGTCCTGCAGGTAGTTCTGGGCAAAGACCAGCAGCACGGCGCCGACCACCGCGCCGTACATCGTGCCCATGCCGCCGATCACCACCATCAGCAGGATGTCGACCATGATGTCGAAGCTGAGCGTGGTGTCGGGATTGGTCTGGCTGGACCACAGCGCCAGCAGCGCGCCGGCCAGCGCCGCCGTCGCGGCGGCGATGCAGCTCGCGATCGTGCGGTAGACCACGGTGCGGTAGCCGATCGCCTCGGCGCGGAAGGGGTTCTCGCGGATCGCCATCAGCACCGAGCCGAACGGCGAGTTCACGATACGCAGCAGGACCAGCACCAGCGCCAGTGCTGCGAAATAGACGAGGTAGTAGTCGAGCAGCCGGCCGTTCAGCCGCACCCCGAACAGGGTGCCGTCAGCCAGGGAGAACGAGGCGCGCAGTACCGACGGCAGGCGGTAATTCAGCCCGTCCTCGCCGCCGGTCAGGTCCGAGAGCTGCGAGGCCAGGATCGCGAAGGCACTGGCCACCGCCAAGGTGATCATGGCGAAGAAGATGGTGCGTACCCTGAGGCTGAACAGGCCGATCAGGGTGGCCAGCACGATCGCCACGATCAGGCCGGCGACCACGCCGACCGCCACGGCGTCCCAGCCCGGGCCCAGGCGGGTAAGCGCGATCGCCACGCCGTAGGCGCCGATGCCGAAGAACATGGTGTGGGCGAAGGAGACGATGCCGGTATAGCCCAGCAGCAGGTCGAAGCTCGCCGCCAGCACGATGAAGACGCAGATCTTGGCCGCGACGTTCAGCGACTTGGCACCGGGAAAGAGGAACGGCGCGACCGCCAGCCCGATCAGGATGGCGAGCAACGCCACCGCCAGCCAGCGGCTGCGCGGCAGATCGTCGGAGAGGAGTGAGCGCAGCATCCCCCTCACCTTTTCGCCACGGGATAGAGGCCCTGCGGCCGCCACAGCAGCACCAGCGCCATCAGCAGGATGTTGGAGCCCAGCGCCACCTTGGGGGCCAGGAAGCCGATGTAGTTGGCGGTCAGCCCGACCAGCAGGGCGCCGACGAAGCAGCCGCCCACCGACCCCAGGCCGCCGATGATGATGACGATGAAGACCAGCACGGCGACCTGGGCGCCGATCGCGGCCGTCACCGTCTCCTGGTAGAGGCCCCACATGGCGCCGCCCAGCCCGGCCAGGGCCGAGCCCACGACGAACACGCCGACGAACAGGCGGCGGATGCGATAGCCCAGGGCCTCGACCATCTCGCCATTCTCGACGCCGGCCCGGATCAGCAGCCCGAGGCGCGTGCGGTTCAGGGTCAGCGCCAGGGCGGCGAAGACTGCAAGGCCGACCACGACCGCCAGCACGCGGTACTTCTCGATGGCGACGTCGCCCAGCAGGAAAGCGCCGCGCAGCGCCGTCGGACGGCTGAGCGTGATCTGGTCCGGTCCCCAGATCACTTTCAGGAGCTGCTCGGCCACGATCAGGCCGCCGGTCGTCACCAGGATCTGCTTGAGATGCTGGCCGTAGACCGGCCGCACGATCACCCGCTCGAAGCCCAGCCCCAGCACGCCGCTCACGACCATCGCCGCAAGGACCGCGGGCACGATGGCGGCAAGGTTGAGCCAGATCGAATCGGCCGTCATCCAGGGCGCCATGGCCAGCATGACGCTGGCCGCCACGAAGGCGCCGACGGCGATGAAGGCGCCATGGCCGAAATTGAGCACGTCCATCAGGCCAAAGGTGAGCGTCAGCCCCGAGGCCATGACGAAGATCATCAGCCCCATGGCGAGGCCCGCCACGGTGAGCGTCACCCAGCTCGCGGGCGAGCCGATCAGCGGCAACGCCGCGATCGCCAGCACCGGGATCAGCAGCCAGGGTATCCAGTCGCGTTTCATTGGGTCCTGCTAGGAGCGCGCGCCGTTCTTTGGACCGCGGGCCTCCAGGCCCGCCTCATGGCTCTTGCATGATGAAAGTGTCTGAGCGGGCCTGGAGGCCCGCGGTCCGATGAGCCGATCATTGGTGCGTATCCATGCCGAGGCCAAGCAAATGCTGCTGCAGGGCAGAGTCGGCGGCGAAGGCTGTCATGTCGCCGCGATGGGCGACCTTGCCGTCGTCCATCACGGCCACGCTGTCGCCGAGCTGGCGGGCGAAGGCGAAATTCTGCTCGACCACCAGCAGGCTCGCCTCGCCGCCCTTCAGTTCGCGGAAGGCGTCGATCATGTTGGCGATGATGGCCGGCGCCAGGCCCTTGGTCGGCTCGTCGACCAGCAGCAGGCGGCGCGGCTCGATGATGGCGCGCGCCACCGCCAGCATCTGCTTCTGGCCGCCTGAGAGCAGTCCGGCCGGCAGGTTCCAGAAGCGTTTCAGCGCCTCGAAGCGGGCAAAGATCCAGTCCAGCCGCTGCTTGTCGGGTGGGCCCGAGCGTGCCGCCAGGATCAGGTTCTCCTGCACCGTGAGGTCGGCGAAGATCGCCATGCTCTCAGGGACATAGGCGATACCGAGGCGGGCAATGTCGGGCGTGGCGAGATGAGTGATGTCGCGGCCGTCGAAGCGGATCTCGCCGGCGGCGGCGCGCCACAGGCCCATGATGGTGCGCAGGGTGGTGGTCTTGCCGGCGCCGTTGCGACCCAGGAGCATGGTGAGGCCGCCTTCGGCCACATCGAACTCGACGCCATGCAGGATATGGTAGCGGCCGATGCGCGTCTCCACGCCGCGCAGGCTGAGCAGCGCGCCGCTCATGCGTTCGCTCCGCCGAGATAGGCCTCGCGCACGATGTCGGAAGCGATCACCTCGGCCGGCTTGCCGTCGGCCACCAGCTTGCCCTGGTGCAGCACCACGATGCGGTCCGACAAGGAGCGCACGACATCCATCTTGTGCTCGACCAGCAGGATGGTCTTGTCGCCGCGCGCCTTGATGGCGGCGATGATGTCGAGCACGGTCGGCACCTCGTCGATGCTCATGCCGGCCGTCGGTTCGTCGAACATGAAGACGTCGGGCTCCAGCGCCAGCAGGATGGCGACCTCGAGCTTGCGCTGGTCGCCGTGCGGCAGGGTCGCCGCTACGGTCTGGGCGCGATCGGCCAGGGACACGGCGGCGAGATGCGCCATCGCCCGGTCGATCAGCTCGCGATGGGTGAGCGTGCGGCTCAGCAGGTCATAGCCCTTGCCGCTCTTCACCTGCACGGCCAGCCGCACGTTCTCGAGCGCGCTGAGGTTGGGAAAGAGATTGGTGAGCTGGAAGGCACGGCCCAGGCCCAGCCGCGTGCGACGGGGTGCGGCATAGCTGGTGATGTCCTCGCCGTTCAGCGTGACTTTGCCCGAGGTCGCGGGCAGCTGGCCCGAGATCAGGTTGAAGTAGGTCGTCTTGCCGGCGCCGTTGGGGCCGACGATCGAGGTCAGCGTGCCCTTCTCGAAGGCGCAGCTCACGCCATCGACGGCCGCATGGCCGCCGAAGCGGATGGTGAGGGATTGAGTTTCGAGCATCGTCGGTGCGTCCCCCCTCACCCGTCCTCTTCCCCTGACGGGGGAGAGGAGAAAGAAGGAACAAGCCCTCATGTTCCTCTCCCCCGCCAGGGGGAGAGGTTAGGTGAGGGGGTTTCCCTGGATTACCGCTTGTTCTTGATCGGCAGCTTCATCTCGTCGGCCGGGATGACACGCACCAGCTCGAGCAGGTCGTAATTGTCCGGCGCATCCTTCTTCATGCGCCAGTGATACATCTCCTGCACGGCCTGGTGATCTTCCTTGCGGAAGGTCATCGTGCCCTTGGGCGTCTCGAAGCTCATGCCTTCCATGGCGGCGATCAGCTTCTCGCTGTCGGTCGACTTGGCCTTCTTGACCGCCTCGACGATGGCGATGGCGGCGCTCATGCCGCCGGCGACGAAGAAGTCGGGCGGCACGCCGTTGTTCTTCTTCTTGTACTCGGCGACCAGCCAGTCGTTCACCGGGTTCTTGGGGAAGCCCCAGTAGTAGTAGATGGCGCCTTCGAGGCCGGGGAACTGCTTCCAGCCGGCCATCACCGGCAGGATGTTGCCGCCCGGGGCGATCTCGATGCCGAAGCGCTCGGGCTTGAGGTCCATCAGCTTGGGCAGCGGATGGGCACCGGCCCACACCACGACCACGATCTTGCGGCCGGGCTTGTCCTTCAGCGCATCGAAGATGCGCTGCGCCGAGGCGGTGAAGTCGGTGGTGGCCTGCGGCGCATATTCCTCGTGCACGATCTTGGCCTTGGAGCCGACGGCGGCCAGCGCGTCCTTCAGCGCGGCGACGCCGTCCTTGCCGAAGGCATAGTCCTGCGCCAGCGTGGCGATGCTGATGTTCTCGTCCTTCAGGGTCGCGGCGGCGGCCAGCGAATCCTGGGTCGAGTTGCGCGCCGTGCGGAAGATGTAGCGGTTCCACTTGTCGCCGGTGATCTGGTCGGCGACCGCCGGCTCGACGATCAGCAGCTTCTTGTACTCCTCCGCCACCGGCAGCATGGCGAGTGCCGCGGCCGACGAGGAGGTGCCGACGGCGATGTCGACCTTGTCGTCGCCATAGGCCTGTTCCAGAGCCGCCTTGGCGAGGTCGGGCTTCAGCTGGTCGTCCTTCAGGATCACCTGGATCTTGCGGCCGTCCACCTCCATCGTGCCCTTGGTGGCGTATTCCAGGCCCAGCATGAAGCCGGCCTCGGTCTGGCGCGCATAGGCTTCGAGCGGCCCGGTCTTGCCGTAGATCAGCGCAATCTTGAGCGGCGGCTGCTGCGCGGCCCCCGGCCCGGCCAGCAAGAGGCCGCTCACGGCCAAGCCAGTCAGTGCCACGAACGAACGACGGATCATCAAGGTACCTCCCAGTACTGGAGGCCCTTCTAGTCGATGATCGCGCCTTGCACCAT
>MKRV01000303.1 GCA_001897995.1 Alphaproteobacteria bacterium 65-37
AACCATTCCATCAGCGGGCCGGAGAGGAAGTAGCCTTCGGCGAAGGCGGTGCGCGACGTGCTCTGCTTGCTGGAATCGGTCGCGGGGTAGATCAGCATCTGGAAGGCCGGCATCGGATCGCCGGCGTCGCGGCAGGCCTGGCAGACCACGGCGGAGATGGCGCCGCCCGCCGAATCGCCGCCCACGGCTAGGCGCGCCGGATCGGCCTCGAAGCTCGCGGCATTGTCGCGGATATGGCGGAAGGCAGCGAGGCTGTCGTCGGTCGAGGCGGGGAAGGGATGTTCCGGCGCCAGGCGATAGTCGATCGAGATCACCTGGCAGCGGCTCTTGTTGGCCAGCCGTCGGCAGGTCGAATCGTGGGTCTCGATGCTGCCGATCACGAAGCCGCCGCCGTGATAGTAGATCAGGGTCGGCAGCGGGCCGGGCTTGGCGCCGAGCGGCCGATAGCGGCGGAAGCGGATTGCGCCGGCGGGGCCGGGCACGGTGCCGTCGACAACAGACGCCACTTCCGGCGGATCGGCCTCGCTGTCCTCCGACATCTTGTCGACCGCGGCGCGGCCGATCGCATGCGGCAGGCTCTCGAGCTTGGGACGGCCGGCCTTGGTGGCCTGTTCCATCAGGTCGAGCAGCGTGCGGGCTTCTGGGTCGAGCATGCATTTCTCCGAGGTCAGTCGAACAGGTGACGGTAGGCGAACAGAGCGGGCGCCCCACCGGTATGGATGAACACGATATCCTGGCCCGCCGTCCAGCGGCCCGTTCTGATCAGCGCAATCAGGCCGGCCAGTCCCTTGCCGGAATAGACGGGATCCAGCACCAGCGCTTCGAGCGCGGCCCCGAGGCGAATGGCTTCGACCGTCGCGGCGTGCGGCACGCCATAGGCCGGGCCGGCGAGACCGGCGACCACCTCGACACCCTCGGGAAAGAAAGGCTCGCCCAGGAGATCGGCTGCGCCTTCAGCGAAACGCAGCACGTCGGCCCGCACGCGCTCCGGCTCGGCATCGATATCGATGCCGACCACTCTTGTCGTGGGCAGGCAGGCGCGCGCGCCGACGACCAGGCCAGCCTGGGTTGCGCCACTTCCCGAGCAATGGACGATGGCGTGCGGCGTGAAGCCCAGCGCCTCGGCTTGGGCCGCGATCTCCACGACGGTCGAGGCATAGGCGACGGCGCCCAGCGGGCTGGAGACGCCGTAAGGCACGAGATAGGGCTTGCGGCCTTGCGCCTGCAGCTGCTCGGCGAGGTCCCGGATGGCGCCGTTGCGATCGCCGTTCCACGGCACGTCGTGCAACGTTGCGCCGAACAATCGATTGAGCAGGGCATTGCCGGTCCGCTCGTAGTCGGGTGCGGGCGGCGCCAGCCGGCCGTGATAGACCGCGAGGTGGCAGTGGAAGCCCAGCCGTGCCGCGGCGGCCGCGACCTGGCGCTGGCTGTTGGACTGCACGACGCCGCCCGAGACCAGGGTGTCAGCGCCTGAGGCCACTGCCTCGCTCAGCACATAGTCGAGCTTGCGCAGCTTGTTACCGCCCAGCCCGACGCCGGTGCAGTCCTCGCGCTTCACCCAGAGCCGCGGGCCATTACCGTCGGGTGCCAGATGCGCGGTGAGCCGCTTCATCGGCTCGAGCGGCGTCGGCAGATGGGCAATGCCCAGCCGCGGAAAGCGTGCGAGTTGGTCTTTCACGCGACCGCTCCTGCAGCCTTTCGTCCTCTCCCACGTAGTGGGAGAGGAAGGGACCCGTTGCGTAGCAACGGGGAGGTGAGGGCGTGTGGATCGCGGAGAGAGCGTGCGGACTGAGAGGTCCTCACCCCCTCACCTAGCCTCTCCCCCTGCGGGGGAGAGGAGCATGAAAGCCAGGCGGCCGCAGCGATGCGAAAGCGATCTGTGACTACGCCCATCACCCCCATCACCCCAGAAACGCCTTCGCCTGCTTCGCCACGTCCTGCGCGCGTTCCCAGCTCATGCAGAAGCGGCCGCCGGCGATGATCTCGGCCTTCGCCTGCGGGCACTTCGCCTGCAGGAGCGCGCGATGGCGGCCGTAGATGAAATGCTCGCCATAGAGCATCAGGGTCGGACAGCGCAGTGCCGCCATGCCGCCCAGCGTGTCGAAGGCGGAAAGCGCCTGCATGGCCTGCCAGCGGTCGCGGCCGATCTCGAACTGCGCGACGTTGATGCGGTCCATCCAGGACTGCGTCGGCTGCATCGGCGCATGCTCGGGATCGTTCTGCAGCAGGTAGTCGATGCTGCGGGGCGCGGGGAAGCCGGTGGCGTCGGAGGGGCGGACCTTGGCGATGTCGGCGATGTCGCGCGTGGCGGTGTCGGCGTCGGTGAAGAAGGGCGTGTTCACCAGCACGACCTTGTCGATGCGCTGCGGCCAGCCACCGCCCAGCGCAATCGACACGGCGGCGCCCACCGCCTCGCCCAGCGCAAAGGCGCGCTCGATGCCCAGCGCATCCATGGTCTCGATCACGGCGCGGGCGTAATCCTCGATGCGCGGCTGCCAGTCGATGTGATCGGAATGGCCGTGGCTGGGATAGTCGATGGCGACGGCGCGGAAATGCGCGCCCAGCGCCTGCAGCAGCTCGATCATCAGCGCCGAGCTTTGCTGGTTGATGTGGCTCACCATCACGGTAGGGCCTTGGCCACAGCTTCTGTAGTGGATCTGGCCGGCGAAGGTCTTCGCCAGCCCACGCTCTATCGGCAGGGTCATGAGATACGCGTCACACTCTTCTCAGGGTTCATCTACTCGAGCTTTACATTTGCGAGCTTGATCACCTCGGCCCATTTCACGGCTTCGGTTTTCAGGAAGGCGGCCAGCTCGGCCGGGGTGCCTCCGACGGCCACGCCGCCGACGGCGGCAAAGGCATCGCTGACCTGGGGGCTGCGCAAGGTGGCGACCGCCGCATCGTGGATCTTCTGCCGCGCCGCCGGGCTCGATTCGCCGGGCGCCACCAGGGCGTACCAGTTGTCGGAGTTGACCTTGGGCAGGCCGAGCTCGGACATGGTCGGCACGTCAGGCAGCAGGGCGGCGCGCGCGTCGGAGCTGACGGCCAGCGGCTTCACTGCACCGGAGCGGATATGGGGCAGCAGCACCGGCACATCGAGCAGGGCGCAGTCGACGGTGCCGGCGATCAGGTCGTTGGTGGCGGGCGCGGCGCCGCGATAGGGCACGTGCAGCAGGTCGATGCCGGCCTCGCGCTTCAGCAGCTCGGTACCGAGATGGGTGATGCCGCCGGTGCCGGCCGAGCCGTAGGTGAGCTTGCCGGGGGTGGCCTTGGCGCGGGCGACGAAGGTCTTGAAGTCGGTGATGCCGAGCTTGGCGCTGACCACCAGCACTTCCTGCACCCGCACCACCAGGGTGATCGGTGCGATGTCCTTGGCGGGGTCGTAGGGCATCTTGGGCATCAGGCTTTGCATGATGGCGCCGGCGCTGGCGCTCATCAGGCCGATGACGTGCGGATCGCTGACGGCCTTGGCGACGAAGTCGATGCCGGTGACGCCCGCGGCACCGCTCTTGTTCTCGACGACCACCGCGTGCCCCAGCCGCTGGCTCATCCCCTGCGCCAGGGGACGTCCGAACGTGTCGGCGGGACCGCCCGCGGGAAAGGGCACGACAAGCGTCAGCGGCTTGCTGGGAAAGGGCTGTTCAGCCCGCGTCTCGAACGCCGGAAACGTCGCAAGCCCCGCGACCATGCCGCGCCGGGTGATGAACATTGTTTCCTCCGCTTTCGTTGGCGGAAGTCTGCGCAGGTCGACGCTGCACGCGCAATGCTCTTGCTGGGAGCGCGCCACCGTCGGACGAATCGTGCCCCAAAAACGGGTGTCATCCCGAGCGCAGCGAGGGACCTTTATGGATCAGGAAAGGTCCCTCGGCTTCGCCTCGGGATGACACGGTTTTTTGTGTCGCATTCTCCCTACAGTTGCTCCGCCAGCGTGGATCGTCCCCTAGAGCCATGCCGAGGTTGGGTCATGCGAGGTGGAGCAAATGGATCAGCATCAGGCTGATCGCACCCAGTCCGATCAACGACAGAATGACCGCCGCTGTCACGCGTTCACCCGCCCTGACCACAGTGCGGATATCGACGCCCAAACCCAGCGCGGCCATGGAGACCACCGTCAACAACGTCGTGGCGTGGCCGAGCGGTTCGAGAGCCATTGTCGGAATGAGACCGAGCGAGCGGCAGGCGACGAGGGAAAGGAATCCGAGAATGAACCAGGGAATGAGATGAGCCAGGCGGAGGCGTTCGCGGATATGCTCGTCGTCCGCATTCCTTTCTCCGAGTGCCGCCTTGCCGGCCGGGCGAGCGACCAGTGACAGGACGAGGCAGACGGGGCCGAGCATCAGAACGCGGACCAGCTTCACCAAGGTTCCCATCTGCACAGCCGCCGCCCCCAGCGGCGAGGTTGCGGCGATCACCTGTGGCACGGCGTAGACCGTGAGACCCGCCAGCGCGCCATAGGCGGTGCCGCCCATGCCCAGCGCGATCCCGAACAGCGGGAGGGCAAGCACGACCACTACCCCCAGCACGGCGGTGAAGGCGATCGAGGCGGCCACGTCGTCGCCATCGGCCCCGATCACGGGGGCCACGGCGGCAATGGCCGAGTTGCCGCAAATGGAATTGCCGCAGGCCACCAGCAGCGCCATGCGTGGGGGCAGTCCGAGCAGTCTGCCAATGCCGAAGCTCAGGAGGATCGCCAGCGCCACCACGCCTGCAATGCCCATCAACAACGCCGGCCCGGCCGCAAAGAGCGTCGTGGCACTGACGGAGGCGCCGAGCAGGACAACGGCAACTTCCAGCAGGCACTTGGCACTGAAGGCGATTCCGGCGCGCCACGTCTGCGACGGTGCCCACAGGCTGCGAACAGCCGTGCCGATCAGGATGGCAAGAACGAGGGACTCCAGCCACGCCCTGCCGAACACCACCTGTTCGGCCGATTCCAGCGCATAGGCACCGGCCGTTACGGCAAGACAGAGCGCGATCCCCGGCAGGATGACCAGCCGCCGCGTCGCCCCAGGCGTCGATGATGACGAAGTGTGCATTGCGAGGGCAGCCCTTGGTCGTTTGTCGCCAGGGCAGGCTTATGGCTCTTCGATCAATCATTCCAATTGATTGGTATTGTTATTTTCATCGAAAATATTGATTGTTCGTGCCAAAATTCGGCAATGACCCTCGAACAGCTCCGCATCTTCATCGCTGTCGCGGAACGCGAGCATATGACCGCGGCCGCGCGCGCTCTGAATGTCACGCAATCCGCAGCGTCGGCCGCTATCGCCGCCCTGGAGCAACGCCATGACATCAAGCTGTTCGATCGGGTTGGACGAGGCATTGCCCTCACCGAGGCGGGCCGTCTCTTTCTCGACGAAGCACGCGGAGTCGTTGCCCGTGCCGCTGCTGCCGAAGCGGTACTGGACGACTTGGGCAGCTTCCGTCGTGGCGCCCTGCGGATCGTCGCCAGCCAGACCACCGCCGCCTATTGGCTTCCCCCCATCCTGGCGGCCTATCATGCCCGCTATCCGCTGCTGTCGGTGGACCTCGCGATCTGCAATACGGAGCAGGCTGCCGACCGGGTCCGCGATGGCGAAGCCGATCTGGGGATTGTCGAGGGCCGAATAGACGATCCCGCGCTCGCGAGCTGGCCGATCGGCGAGGATCGCCTGGTCCTGGTCAGTGCAGCGCCGTTCCGCGAACCCGTTGATGCCGCGTGGCTCCAGAACGCCTTCTGGGTCAG
>MKRV01000304.1 GCA_001897995.1 Alphaproteobacteria bacterium 65-37
GCACCGGCCGCGATGATCCGCCCGTCGTCGCCGACAGCGATCACCGGCAGCATGTTGGTGAGCGGCCGCTTGCCGCCGCCGACCGAGTTCGGCAGGCCGGGCCGTGGATCGAACCACATCGCGCCGTTGTTCATCAGGATGCCGGTGCGCGGCAGCACGAGGCGGCTGCCCATGGTGCCAAGCAAAGTCGTGGTGAGCGCCACCACCATGCCCTGAGCATCGCGCACCGCAAGATGCGTCGTGCAGGTTCCGGCTTCGGCCTCTTCGCTCTTGTCGCCAAGGCCTGCCAGCCGCACCCGATAGGCGTCGCGCAGCGCCGTCGCCAGCGCGACGTACCAGGCGCGGTCCGGTGCCTTGCCGAGCTTCTCATGCGGCATGCGCGCGACGACGTCCGCGAACGTCGGCGCCGCGGTGAGAGGCCCCGGCCCATGGACAGTGCCGAAGCCCGGCCAGGCGACCGTCGAGGCGGCGTGGGTACGCGCGCGACAGGCGGCGAGATCTTCGGCGTCGATCAAGGCGCCGACCTTCGCCATGTCGTCCAGCACGTCTCGCGCGAGGTCGCCCTTGTAGAAATCCTCGGCGCCTCCAAGGCGGATGCGCTCGAGCGTTTCGGCCAGCCCGCCTTGCGGCAGGAAACCCGGTGCGCCCTGTTCCGGCGGGATGGGCACCGAGCCGTTGGGCAGGTAAATCCGCGCACTCTCCTCGTATTGCCGCAGCACGACGGCGGACTGCGCGATCTTGAGGGTGGTAAACCAATCCTTCGCCAGGCCGCGTCGCGCGACCGTCACCGCGGGCGTCAGGATCTCTTGCCAGGCCAGGCGACCGAACTGCCGATGCAGCAGGTCGTAGCCCGCGACTGCGCTCGGCACGCAGAAGCTCAACGGCCCGTTGACGTTGCGGGCACCCGCGACTTCGGGCCAGGCGAAGATGTCGGCCGAGACCTTGCCCGTGAGCGGAAAGCAGGCGGGCTCCAGCCTCTGCGGCGCAACCGGTCCGAAATCCACCACCTGCGTCTTGCCGTCGGGTGTGCGCACGAGGCCGAAGCCGATACCGCCAAGGCCGCTGTTCCAGGGTTCGACCGACGCCAGCACGAAGGCCGCCGCGACCGCCGCATCCGCCGCAGTGCCGCCGGCGTCGAGCACGGCGAGCGCGACCTCCGAGGCGATGCGGCTCTGGGTGACGACGGCGCCGCCGCGCCCGGAGACGGACGCTTTGCGCACCGTCGCATTCTGTGTGACGTGCGGCGGCAGGCTGAAGTCGAGCGAGCCCATGAGCCCTTCTCCTTGGAGCATCTCGGATAGATGTTCCTATTTAAGGATCTTTGTTCCTATTTTTGTCACCTAACTTGCTCGTTTCCGGTTGGCAAGCTAAAAAGACGGGCGGTTGTTCCGGGTTCGGGCGGCGTGCCGGGCACCCGCTCCCGGAAAATCAGCAGGCAGGATCAGGAGGCGAGCGCGTGGTGGCGAGCGATGCGGGCGAGTCGACGAAGAGTCGGACCTCGAGTTCCCTACTCCTGACCAAGGGCCTGCGCCTGCTGCGGCAAGTGGCGAACCAGGGCGAATGCGGCGTGCGTGAGCTGGCGCGCCAGACAGGGCTGAGTTCGACCGTCGTGCATCGCCTCGTCACGTCGCTGCTCGACGAGGGCTTCCTCGAGCGCAACGACCAGAACGGCCGCTATCGCGTCGGCGCCCAGGCCTTCGAGGTCGGCCGCGCCTTCCTGAAGTCCGCCCGAATCGAGACCTGCGCGCCGCCGGTGATGCAGGACATCGTCGATCGCGGCGAGTTCAACGCTTTCCTCGGCGTGATGCGCGGATCGATGGTGGTCTATCTCAGCGCCATGCAGGACAACGGCCCGATCACCATCCGCATGGTTCCGGGCTCCGAGGCGCCGCTGCACACGACCGCCATGGGCAAGGTCCTGCTGGCCGAGTTGCCGGACGAGGAAATCCTGCAGAAAGTCGAGTTTTACCGGCGCAGCCGCAGCGAAGCCGCACCGGCCGTCGACACGGTCGCCCTGCTGCGCGAGATCAACGAGGTCCGCACCACCGGCGTCGCCTGCTCCGAAGGCGAGGCCTTTCACGGCATCGTCGCCGTCGGCGTGCCCATCCGCGACTTCTCCCGTCGCGTCGTGGCGGCGCTGAGCCTTGCCATGCCGACGGCCTCGCTGACGGCGGCGAATCGCGACAAACTGATCGAGACCGCGCGGGACGCCGGCGTGCGCATCTCCTTCGCGCTGGGCGATCGCGAAAACTAAGCGCGCCTACGCCTCCTCTCATCTTCCGCCTCCCCATTCAAATGGGGAGGTGTCGTCGTCTTACGACGACGGAGGGGTCATCGACGCTTTGCGGTTATGACCCCTCCGCCCGCGTCGCGGCTTGTAACCAAGCCGCTGTGACGCGTGCACCTCCCCAGTTGAATGGAGAGGCGAAGATTCGTCGCCCTGCACCACCGCCACCGACTCGCTCCGCGAACTTTTCGCTTGCTCGCGCATCCTTCGCTACGCTATTTTCATTTTTAGGAACAACGTTCCTAATATAGGATCAAACAATGCGAGCAATCCTCTTTCACGAAGCCATCTGCCCCCACGGCGTCTCCTGGTCCCAGCGCTATCGCGAGTGCGTCGAGGAGGCCGTGCTGGCCGAAGCGGTCGGCTTCGACGGCTACGCCGCCTCCGAGCAGCATTTCGCCAACGGCGAAGCGACCATCTCGGCGCCCGAGATCTTCCTGGCCCATATCGCCGCGCGCACCACGCGCCTGCGCCTGCGCATTGCCTCGGTGAACTTCCTGCCCTTCAACCATCCGCTGCGCGTGGCCGAGCAGATCGCCACGATCGACATCCTGTCGAACGGCCGGGCCGAGTTGGGCGGCGCCCGCTCGAACAACCCCTATACTTTGGACGGCTTCGCGGTGAATCCGGCGCTGACGCGCGAGTATCGCGACGAGCATCTCTCGATCTTCGGCGAGGCCGTCACCAAGGGCGTAGTCGAGCGCGACTCGCCCTACTTCAAGATCCCACGTCGCAAGATCTCGCCGCTCCAGGCCGGCGAACGCCACATCCCCGTCCATCTATCGGCGACCAGCCTCGATTCGCACGAAGAGGCGGGCGCCATGGGCGTCGGTGTCATGTCGGGCCTCAGCATCCTGGGCTGGGACTACGTCCAGGCCTGCATCACCGCCTACAACAAGGGCGCCGATCGCGCCCAGCCGGTGGCCGGCAGCCTGACGCGCCGGCAGGCCCTGTTCTCCGTGGGCGTCAACTGCCATGCCGATCGCGCCACCGCACGCGCCGCGACCGAAGAGAACACGCTTCGCTTCATCGAAGTCATCATGGACTGGATGACCAAGCTCGCGAAGCGCGCGACCGACTACGAGTATTTCGCGGCGATCGAAGCGATCCGCAAGAACATGCGCAACCTCGACTATCTCGTCGACTCCGCGCCCTACATCATGGTCGGCACGCCCGACGACATCCTGAAGCAGTGCCGCAAGGTCTACGAGATGGGCATCGACGACGTGATCTGGCGCGTCGACGGCATGGGCTACGACACCAACCGCGCCGCCCTCGAGATGCTCGGCAAGCACGTCCTGCCCGTGCTGCATTCCTGGCCCGAGCATCCCGCCTCGACCCAACCGCCGCAGGCCCTTGCGGCCTGATCTGCGGCCTGACCTGCGGCCACCGGCAACTCGTCTCCACTCCCGTGTCTTCACGGGGGTGGAGAAACCGCCCCAGACCGTCGTTCTCTACAGGAACGTGACGATGAAAATCGCCCCCGAAACCTTGAACAAGGCCTCCGCCTACAAGCTGCTGACCGGCGTGGTGGTGCCGCGCCCGATCGCCTGGGTCTCGACCATCTCGCCCAACGGTGTCGCCAACCTGGCGCCCTTCAGCTGCTTCACTTTCGTTTCGGCCGACCCGCCAATGGTCGGTTTCAACTCGGGCCTGCGCAACCAGCAGCGCAAGGACACCGCGCGCAACATCCTGGCGACGCGCCAGTTCGTGGTGAACATCGCCTCTTTCGACCTGCTCGACGCCGTGCACGCCTCGGCGGCGGATTACGCCGAGGACGAAAGCGAGATCGAGCATCTCGGCCTCGCCACCCACCCTGCCGACGTCGTCGCTCCGCCTCGCCTCGCCGACTGCCCGATCAGTCTCGAATGCGTGCTCGATAGTCACGTGCCTTTCGGCCGGTCGGGGTCGGAATTCATCGTGGGCGAGATCAAGCTCTTCCATGTCGACGACCGGCTGATCGTCGACGGCAAGGTCGACACCGAGATCCTGCAGCCTCTGATGCGCCTCGCCGGCCCTACCTATGCCGGACTGGGCAAGGTCGTGCGCCTTCAGAAGGCGACGGAAATCGTCGACCGTCGCTAGAAGAGGCGCAAGAACACGCGCACCTGCCGCGCCGTCGAGGCCCGCGTCGTCGAGGCCCGCCGAACCGGCAGGACCTCAGCGCGGCTTTATCCCGACCACGATACGGATGGGGGCATCCGAGGGCGCGGGCGTCTGCGGGCCATCGAGCGCACCACGGTAGCGGCGCCAGTCCGCCGGCCAGTCGCCTTTCGTGGCGTTGAAGCCGGCTGTACGGAGCGCTTCCACGAGAGCCGCGGCGGCTTCGGTGGTCGCGGCGTCGCTGCCCTCCTTCAAGAGGACGACCACGCCGTAGATTCCGGCCACGCCCGACCAGGTCCAGGTCTGGCTCGACCAGCCGGCGGCGCCCAGATCGGCGGAGATCGCGGCCCCCGCCGCCGGCGCTTCGGGAACCTGACTGATCACGAAGACGGCGGCCTTGGCGCCGGCATATTTCTGCAGGCTGGCAACGACCGGTGATTGCTTGTCGCCGCTAGCCGGCGCGGCTTCAGAAGCGCCCTTTTCCTCGGCCTGGCCCTGGGCCGGTGGCGACGCGCCCTCGGCGCGCGCCGTCGCGTCCCTGACCAGCTTCGCCAGATCGGCGATGCGCTGCTGGATCGTCGCGGTGTCGAGCGGCGGCGGCGCGGCCGTCTCAGCAGCAGGAGGCTTCTCGCTGGTGGCTGCCTTCTCGCGAGCGGCGGCTTTCGCACTGGCAACGGCGGTATCGCGTGCCGCCCGGGCGGCGCGGGCCGATCGGGCCGCCCTTTCGTTGGCTTCCCGGATGGCCTGTTCGGACGCCGCCGCGCGCTCGCGCGCCGCAGTGGCCTCCTGTTCTGCCGTCACGGCTCGTTCGCGGGCCGCGGCCATCTGCTGCTCGAGGGTGGCCGAGCGCTCGCGGGCGGCGACGGCATCCTTCTCGAGCTGCCCGGAGCGGCTTTCGATGTCCTTGAACCGATCGAAGGCCGCATGCTCCTGCGTCCGCACAGCATTGTTGTATTTGAACGACAACCATGTCGTCACGCCGAGCGCCGTGACGGCCAGGACGGTGGCAACCAGGCTGACGATCATGGCTCTATCCATGAAGGTCGCCCATCCGCGCAGCTGATCGATATCCATGCTCCCCAGCTCGTTAGAGCGCATTTCAACGACGGTGATCGTCATCTTGCTCTGCCTGTGCACGTCTGGTCGAAGGGACAAGGCATCTCTTTGCCGCCGTGCAACGCCAACTCTTAGTCGACACGCAGGGCCAGATCATCCACCGATTCTCGGGCCGTCGCACGGCCGGCTGTGATAACTATGTGGCAGGGTCACAGTCCCCCGGTTCGAGCACGGCGACGCGGTGCGGCAACCCGAGGCGTCGCCCCGTCAGCCGGTCGCAGATAGCCCACGATCAGTCGCGTGACCTCACCGATGAACCGGTCCCGATCCCCATCCAGCGCTTCGGGCCGGTTGATGACGAACTCATGGGTCAGGGCTTCGACGGCCGTCACGCAGATCGCGGTCGCCGAATCGAGGTCCGGCACCGAGATCTCGGCGCGCCGTTCCTCCAGATAGGCCCTGACCATCAGGAAGGTTTCCTGCTGCAAGGCGTCGATCTTCGCCAATTGCCCCAGGCGCGGCACCTGCTCGGCAAAAATGCGGTGCAGTGCGGAATCGACCAGGTGGGCATCGACGGCGGCGCGCACCAGTTCGCCGATCGCCGTCGCCAGATCGAACGACGCCACCTCCTTCAGGGCGTCGCGCAACAGCTCGAGCATCTGCCGGTTGTGGCGTGCCACCAGCGCGGCGACGAGCGCCTCCTTGTTGGGGAAGTACTGATAGAGCGAGCCCACGCTGACGCCCGCCGTCGCGGCGATGCGATTGGTGCTGGCGCGATCGTATCCCTCGCGCGTGAGAACGCGAGCAGTCGCATCCAGCAGCGTCTCGACCATCGCCTGGGAGCGCTTCTGGGTCGCCGATTTTCGCGGCGTTGTCGGGATTGCGCGCGCCATGGAACGTCGTCCGCCAATGCGAGTAGACAATGCGAGTCATAGCTCGCAAATTTAAGACACGCAACGCCCTCCCTTTCCGAGCACGACTGAAAGGCACTGCGATGTTCACGCTCCCCTACCGTACCCTGATCCATTACAAGCGCTGGGCGACGAACGGCTTGAACGGCGTCGTCGCCGAAACCTTCGACCGCCTTCCGGCCGACGAACAGGTCATCGTTCTGCGCCTGCTCGACCATATCCAGGTCGTCGACGAGATCTTCAGCCACAATCTAGAAGCCCGCCCGCACAACTACGGCGCCGCGCGTTCGCCCGAACTGCCGGCCCTCGACGCGCTGGCCGGCAAGGCCCGCGCGACGAACGACTGGTACGCCGACTACGCCGATACGCTTCGCCCGGAAGAAGTCGACGAAGTGATCGACTTCCCCTTCTCCAACGGCGAGCCCGCCAGCATGACCCGCGGCGAGATGCTGTTGCATGTCGCCATGCACGCCGCCGGCCATCGCGGCCAGGTGGCGCTTCTGCTGCAGAAGAACGGCATCCAGCCCTGGCCCGATCGGATCACCGACTTCCTCAAAGCCGAGAGCGCCGGCAACTACGGCGTCAACCCGCGCGGCGGCCGCCGTGCCGTCGAGGCCTGCTCGTAGGCGTAGGCCAGGCGCAGCAGCTTGGCCTCGCTCCAGGCGCGGCCGGCAAAGGTGAGGCCCAGCGGAAAGTCGGGCGTCTCCTTGCCGCCCTTCTCGCCGATCCTCTCGCTTCTGAATCCTGCCGGCACCTGGACGCTGGGATAGCCCGCCTTGGCCGAGATGTAGGCCCCCGACCAGCCCGGGAAGACCACGGCATCGAGCTTGTGTCGGGTCATGTAGGCATCGAGCCCGCGCTGCTTGGCGGACTGCAGATCCATGGCCCGCGCCGAGCGGTATTCCAGCTCCGACAGGTCGCCGCGCGTGGCCTGGGCAGCGAGGAACAGGTCCTGCCCGAAGCGCAGCGCCTTGCGGGCGTTGGCCTGGTTGAAGGCAATGATATCGGCCATGGTCTTCATCCTGGTGCCGGTCGCCCAATCACGCAGGTAAAGATTGAGATCGCGCTTGAGCTCGTAGAGGAACACCACCGACGCCGGTCCCAGCTCGCCCTTGCGCCGGCTGAGGGGATTGCGGTTCAGCACGTTCATGGTCGTGCCGGGCCCGCCGATCCAGCCCACCGTCGGGATGTTGGCCCGCACGAGGATGGCGCCGCAGTCCGCCAGGACCTCGAAGGCTTTCGCCATCACCTTCCGGGCGCGCGGCGACA
>MKRV01000305.1:0-21340 GCA_001897995.1 Alphaproteobacteria bacterium 65-37
CTGGAAGGCCTGAAACCGGGTGAAAAGGTGGTGACGTCGGCCACCTTCCTGATCGACGCCGAGAGCAACCTGCGCGCCGCCCTGTCGGCCTTCTCAGCGGGAGAGCAGAAATGATCGCCGCCGTCATCCGCTGGTCGGCGCGCAACATCCTGCTGATGCTGCTGCTGGCCGCCGCCGTTACCGGCGCGGGCTTCTACGCCGTCGGCCGGCTATCGCTCGACGCCATTCCCGATCTCTCCGACACCCAGGTCATCGTCTACACCGAGATGCCGGGACAGGCTCCGCAGGTCGTCGAGGACCAGGTCACCTATCCGCTGACCACGGCCTTGCTCGCCGTGCCGCGCAGCCGGGCGGTGCGCGGCTTCTCCTTCTTCGGCGTGTCGTTCGTCTACGTCATCTTCGAGGACGGTACCGACATCTACTGGGCGCGCAGCCGGGTGCTCGAATACCTCAATTCGGGTACTGCCAAACTGCCGACCGGCGTCAAGCCGGCGCTCGGCCCCGACGCCACCGGCGTCGGCTGGGTCTATCAGTACGTCGTGACTGGCGCCAACCGCTCGCTGGCCGAACTGCGCTCGCTGCAGGACTGGTACATCCGTTTCGGACTGGCCAAGGCATCAGGCGTTGCCGAGGTGGCGAGCGTCGGCGGCTTCGTGCGCCAGTACAACGTCGTGGTCGACCCGGCCAAGCTGCGCAGTTTCGGCATCCCGCTCGGCCGCGTGATCGAGTCGATCCGCGCCAGCAACCGCGAGGTCGGCGGCCGCGTGGTCGAGATGGCCGAGGCTGAGTTCATGGTGCGCGGCCGCGGCTATGTCAAAAGCATCGCCGACCTCGAGCAGATCGTGCTCAAAGCCGACGGCCCCTCGCCCGTCTTGCTGCGCGACGTGGCGCGGATCGAGCTCGGTCCCGACGAGCGGCGCGGCGTCACCGAGCTCAATGGCGAGGGCGAGGTGGTGGGCGGCATCGCGCTCCAGCGCTTCGGGCAGAACGCGCTCGACGTCATCGACAACGTCAAGACCAAGGTAAAGGAGATCGCCGCGGGCCTGCCCGAGGGCGTGCGCATCGAAGCGGTCTACGACCGCTCCGAGCTGATCCACCGCGCCATCGACACGCTGAAATCGACCCTGATCGAGGAAAGCATCGTGGTCGCGATCGTCTGTATGGTGTTCCTGCTGCACGTGCGATCCGCGCTGGTCGCCATCATCACCCTGCCGATCGGCGTGCTGATGGCGTTCATTGCCATGAACGCGCTCGGCATCGGCTCGAACATCATGAGTCTCGGCGGCATCGCCATCGCCGTCGGCGCCATGATCGACGCCGCCATCGTCATGATCGAGAATGCCCACAAGCATCTTGAGCGCTTGCAGCCCGGCCAGTCCCGGACGCAGGCCATTGTCGAGGCCGCCGCGGAGGTGGGACCAGCACTGTTCTTCAGCCTGCTGATCATCACCGTGTCGTTCCTGCCGATCTTCGCCCTGGAGGACCAGGAAGGCCGAATGTTCAAGCCGCTGGCCTGGACCAAGAGCCTCGCCATGGCGTCGGCGGCGCTGCTCTCGGTGACGCTGGTGCCGGCGCTGATGGTCCTGTTCGTGCGCGGGCGCATCCTGCCCGAGCACCGCAACCCGGTGAATCGCGCCCTGACCTGGCTCTACCGGCCGGTGATCCGGCTGGTGCTGCGGGCGCGGGCACTCACCGTCCTAGTGGCTGTTGCGGCGCTGGCCGCCACGGTGTGGCCTGCCGAGCGCCTCGGCGCGGAGTTCATGCCCAACCTCGACGAGGGCACGCTTTTCTACATGCCGGCCACCCTGCCCGGGCTGTCGGTGACCAAGTCAGCCGAGCTGCTGCAGACCCAGAACAAGATCATCAAGACCTTCCCCGAGGTAGCCTCAGTGTTCGGCAAGGCGGGTCGCGCGGCGACGGCAACCGATCCTGCGCCGCTCGAAATGTTCGAGACCGTGGTCAACCTCAGGCCCAAGGCCGAATGGCGGCCCGGCATGACCGCCGACAAGCTGATCGCCGAGATGGACAAGGCTCTGCAGTTTCCCGGCGTCAGCAATTCCTGGACCATGCCGATCAAGGGGCGCATCGACATGCTGGCCACCGGCATCCGCACGCCGGTCGGCGTCAAGCTGCTGGGCCGCGACTTCGGCGAGCTGGAGAAGGTCGCCCGCGAGATCGAGGCCGCCATCCGCCAGGTGCCCGGGACCACCTCGGCCTACGCCGAGCGGGTGACCGGCGGCTACTTCCTCGACGTCGTTCCCAACCGCACCAGACTTGCGCAGTACGGCGTTCTTATCGAGGACGTGCAGCAGGCCGTGGCCAGCGCGCTGGGCGGCGAGACCGTCACCAACACGGTCGAGGGCCGCGAACGCTACTCGGTGAACGTCCGCTATCCGCGCGACTTCCGCTCCGATCCGCGGTCGATCGCCTCGGAGATCCTGGTGCCGACGATGAAGGGCGGCATGCTGCCGGTCGGCCAGCTCGCCGACGTGCGGCTGACCCAGGGGCCGACCACCATCCGCACCGAGAACGCCCAGCTCGCGGTCTACGTCTTCGTCGATTTCCGCGACCGCGATCTCGCGGGCTACGTCGCCGACGCCCGACGCGCCGTCCAGGAGAAGATCGTCCTGCCGCCCGGCACCTACGCGGTGTGGAGCGGCCAGTTCGAGTATCTCGAGCGCGCCGAGGCCAAGCTCAAGATCGTCGTGCCGGCGACATTGCTGCTGATCTTCGTCCTGCTCTACCTCAACTTCGGCCGCATCGCCGAGACGCTTATCGTCATGCTGTCGCTGCCGTTCTCGCTGGTCGGCGGCCTGTGGCTGGTGTGGTGGATGGGCTTCAACATGAGCGTGGCCGTGGCCGTCGGTTTCATCGCATTGGCCGGCGTCGCCGCCGAAACCGGCGTGATCATGCTGATCTATCTCGACCACGCACTCGCTGCGCACCGCGTCCGCTGCGCCGCAGAAGGCCGGCCGCTCGGTCCAGCCGATCTCAGGGCCGCCATCATCGAAGGCGCGGTCGAGCGCGTCCGACCCAAGATGATGACGGTCACCGCCATCGTCGCCGGCCTGCTGCCGCTCTTGTGGAGCACCGGCACCGGATCGGAGGTGATGCAGCGCATCGCGGTGCCCATGGTCGGCGGCATGGCGAGCTCGACCATGCTGACCCTGATCGTCATTCCCGTCGTCTACAGCCTAGTGAAGGGCTGGCAGCTGCGCACGGCGCCGATACCGGCGGTGGAGGCGCGTACATGAGCCGGCTGCTTTTCCACCGGGCATCGGCGGTAGCATGGAGGTCATCAAGTCGTTGCTTCCGGAGAAGACTGCGGGTTGGCTCAGCCCAGTCAACAATAACGCCTTCCAGAGACTTCCTGCTGCTTGACCCTTTAGAACTCCAGCACAGAGTGTCAGGCGGCCCGATGAGATGTTCTCGGTTGGCTCGGCGGGGACACCGAACGTTCAGGCGCGAGCGGCGTTACAATGGTGTTCTGCGCGCAAGCAAGATGGACGTGCGGTCTCCAGGCCGGTTTTCACCGCGAGCAACAGTTGAGTTGGGACGATGGCCTAGGACGATCGCAAGCAGTCGTCGGAAAACAGTGGCTCATGCCTTATGAGATAGAGCTCGAGGCGGCGTTATTCGCCGGCCGGAACGGTGACGTCTCTCGACGGGCGACCCTCGCCCAAGATTTCTTGTTGACGCATCGCCTGATCCTGCAGCCGCGTCTCGAGATCAACGCAGTAGTGCAATCAGCTGCCCCAGTCCCGTTCCGGTGCCGGCGAATCGGTCGCCGCCTCCGCTGCGAAATTCTTCGCGAGGTCGCGTCCTACGCTGGCGTGTCCTGGCCAAAAACTTCGGCGAGACCGCTAATTTGCGGAGTGCAGCCGACGAAAACACCAGCGTATCCAACTCGTGGTTCTGAACACTATGCATGGCGTTTTCCAAACCTTCATCAATAGTTTGGCAGATGGAGCAGACGAGCCCGCTTTTCGGGCCGCCATGGCGCGAGCCGCGGCGGCCCTCGATTTGTCATGCTTTGCCTATCTTTGTCTGCCGCATCGCAGGAACGATGAAGCTCGCCTGATCTCGACCTATCCGCTGGCCTGGACCGCCCACTACCTGAACAATCACTACGAGCGCCTAGATCCCGTGATTCGCCGGGTGTTGCAGATGACCGAGCCGTTCGAATGGGGGAACAACATCGAGTCGGGAGAGCTGTCGGACGCCCAGCGTCAGCTCTTCGAGGAGGCCGCAAGATTCGGCATCCGTTACGGTTTCACTATCCCCATCCACGATGGGCGTGGCCCCGTGGCGGCCGTGACGTTCGCGTCCGACGAACAGGGGTCAACGTTCCGGCGTTGCGTCGAAGCGCATCGCCGCGTCCTCCAGCTAATGGCTCTGTATTTTCACGCGAGCGCCCGCCGCAAACTTCGATCAGACCGGGTCGTAGACGGCGTGGCCCTGTCGCCGCGTGAATACCAGTGCCTGGAATGGTCGGCGGCGGGGAAGTCGGCGTGGGAAATCGGCCGCATTCTAGGTATCACTCAGCGGACGGCTACATTTCACCTTGAGAATGCGAAATCAAAGCTTGGGGTTTCGTCGCTGCATCAGGCAATAGCACGCCTCGCTGCGTCCAAGGAACGGTAGCGCTTCACACCCCTGTTCAACTTTACAGGGTGCCCGAAAGATGAGTCGCCTCCACATCGGGAGATATCTTCTTCCAGGAGGCGACAATGATGCAGCTCATCACGAGCGACAGCTACGGAACCTGTCTCGACGAACTGGCCGACATGCACCGGCTGCGCTACCGCGTGTTCAAGAAACGGCTCGACTGGGACGTCCAAGCCAGCGGCGACATGGAAGTCGACGAGTTCGACGCGCTGGGTCCCTGCTACCTGTTACAGCGGAGCGCCGACGGCTCTGTCACCGGCTGCGTCCGGTTGCTGCCGAGCACCGGTCCCACCATGCTGCGCGACACGTTTGCCGTGCTGCTGGACGGTGGCGCAGCACCCGCCAGCCAGCTCATCTGGGAAAGCAGCCGGTTCGGCCTCGATCCCGATCATTCAGGGCCGTCGGCGAGCCATGGAATCGCCAAGGCGACCTACGAGCTGTTTGCCGGGATGATCGAGTTCGGCCTGTCCCGAGGCCTGACCGATATCGTCACCGTCACAGACGTCCGTATGGAGCGCATCCTGCGCCGGGCCTCGTGGCCGCTGCGCCGGCTGGGCAAGCCCAAGGCGTTCGGCCGTTCGCTCGCCGTGGCTGGATACCTCGAAGTCTCCGCCGGCAGCCTCGGCCGGGTGCGTGCCACCGGTCAGCTCAAGGGACCCGCCCTGTGGAGTCCTGTGGTCGCGCTGGCAGCATAGTTGCCCTCACGCACCACACGCCCAGTGCCGCGCCGCCGGCCGAATAGGCCGACGGCTGCGCCCGATATTCCAGAAGTCGATGCACGGAGGTCATCCCATGACCCTCGAGCCGGGGCCTCTCCATGCCGTCATCGCGGCAGCAGAGCACGGAAGTTTCCGTCGGGCAGCGGCCGCCCTTGACATCAAGCAATCGACGCTCAGCCGCAGGATCCGTCGGCTCGAAGAGCACTTGGGCGTCAAGCTGTTCGAGCGCTCCAGCGGTGGCGTGCGCGTCACGTCAGCCGGCGGCGATGTCGAGCGCACGGCCAGGCGGCTGCTGGAGCAGACGGATTGCATGGTCTCAACCGCAAGATCAGCCGGCCGCGGCGAAGCCGGCGACATGTCGATAGGCGTCTGCACGTCGCTATCGGCCAGCAAGCTGCGTGCCGTCCTTGCTGGCTATCTGCAGGCGTCACCGCACGTCGCGATCAACATGACCGAGCGCTCCCACGGCCAGCTACTCGACGGGCTTCGAGCCGGAGACCTTGATATCGTCATCGTCGTGGGCGAGGCCAGGGAGCATGGTGGACCGTCGACGCTGCTGTGGTCTGAACGGATCATCGTCGCCCTGCCCGTCGGGCATCGCCTGATGGGCACCGAGTTGATCTATTGGACGGATCTGAAGGGCGAGCTCTTCCTGCTGAGCCGGCGCGACCCGGGACCGGATCTGCACAACATCATCGTGCAGAAGCTGTCGGCACCCGGCGAGGCACCCGGCATCGCGAGCTGGGATGTCAGCAGCGAGAGCATCCTGGCGATGCTGGAAACAAGCCACAGGATCAGCGTCCACTGCGAGTCGTATGCCGGATTGACCTACCCTGGCCTCGTCTACCGCGAGGTGCGAGACGCGTCCGGTCCCAGCTATATCCCCTTCACCGCGTGCTGGAACGAGGCCAACAGGAATCCCGCCCTGGCGCGCTTCCTAGACCTGCTGCGGGAGAATCGCAGTCCAACTCTGATCACTTAACGGCCGGGATCCGCGCGGCGTGCGGATTTGCGTGCCTTGGCAAAGGCCCGGTCCGTCGCCATGAAGCGCGCCAGCATGGGCGCCACCAGCTTTGCCGGATCGATCGCCTGTCCGGTCTGGGAGCCAAGCACCTCGGCGTAAGCCAGGAGATCGCGATGGATCGGCGCTGGCAGGTCGACCGTCAGCTTCACCGGCTTCTCGTCGAGGACGGGGCCAAGTCGCAGCTTGGACATCGATGCCTCCTATCCCGAATGCGGTTGCAGCACGAGATCGCGAGTCACGATCACCCGTACCGGATAGCCGGGACGGATGGTCAGCGTCGGCTGGATGTTGAGATTGCGCCGCACAACCTGCTGTCCGGTCTGGTTCAAGGTATCGCCGGTGCCGCGGCGCAGGGCGCGGATGATGTCACTGTCGTTCTGGTCGGAGCCCAGCTCGGTGCCGACCGCCAGGATGGTCGAGAGTAACGCGGCCTTGAACAGCGATCCCCAATGGTGATCAACCCCGTCCTCGAGCCCGGCCTGCCCCGTGGCATCCGCGCCGGGCTGGCGCTCGAGCACGATCGAATAGCCATTGGGCAGGATCAGCCGAGTCCAGACCAATAGGAGACGCGACTGCCCGAAGGAAACCTGGCTGTCGTAGACGCCGATCAACCGGGCACCTTGGGGAATCAACAGCCAGGCGCCGGTGGGCGTGTCGTAGACATTCTCGGTCACCTGCGCAGCAATCTGGCCGGGAAGGTCGGAGCGGAGACCGGTGATCAGGGCGGCCGGGATGACGGCGCCGGCCTGCAGGACGTAAGGAGATGCCGGCCGCGTCAGACGATCCGGACTCGTGGTGCGACGATCGACTGGTGCGTTTATGAAGGCGAGCTTCCGATCCTGCCCGTTCTGGATCGAGGCTTCGTCAAGTGATGGCAGGACTCGCGCCGCCGCCCCCGGAGAAGCTGTTGGACCTGCGCCTGCTGGCGGCTGCGGACGGTTGCTGGCGGCGAACAGCCGGCTGACGCGGGCGGCTTCCGTCTCCTGCGCGCGGCGCTGCAGCTCGGGATCCGGCGCAGATGGACCGGGTTGGCCCTGCGCAGTCACGATGGGTCGCCCGAGGTCGCCCGGCAGAGGCGGGCCGAGCGGAGGCGCGTCGCGACGGATGCCGGCATAGTCGCGCGGCAGTGCCGCTAGACCATCGGCCAGGCTGCGGCGGTCGGTTGTATAGAGTTCCTGGGGAGCGACGCCGCGCAGCCGATCGCCTTGCAACGCCCACAGCACCGCCCCGCAAATTGCGACGGCGGCGAGCGCCGTGCCGCCGATCAGGACGTTACGAGATAGGCGGGTAACGCGTGGTCCCTCGGAGCGCAGCCTGAAGGCACGCGCGACGCCGGTGGGAGGGGAAGCAGACTGCGATTGATCCGTCATCGTGACCTGCCATCCGTCCTGACGATCCGAACCTTCTGCTGGCTTTCACCGCCCAGGCGCAGTTCGGCGGCGGCGAACAGCCGGTCGACGATCAGCACGTTTCCATAGGTCCGGTAGTTCGCGATTTCCGGTTTGCCGTCCGATCCGATGATGAACAGAGGCGGCAACTCGCCCTGGACGATGCCGCGGGAGAACTCGATGTAGACCTTGCGCCCGTCATCATAGGCATTGAGCGGGCGCCAGGGTGGCGAGTCGCCGTCAATCGCATACCGGTAGCGCCGCTGAGCCATCTCCGGCGGGACCGGTGCGGGCGGAGCAGCGCGCGCGCTCGCGGTCCGGCTCTCCGGATAGAACCATGCCACCGAGGGCATGTAAGGGCGGTCGTTGGCCCGCAATTCGATGAGATAGGTGCGGCGGTCGGTGTTGACCACGAGGTTGGTCTCGATCGCGGGCCGGGTCGGCTTGACCAGGATATGCACGCGTCTTGTGTCGCCAGCGCCGCTCTCGGTGTCGCCGATGATCCAGCGCACGGTGTCGCCGGCGGCGACCGGCCCCGACCCGGTGAGCTGCTCGCCGGGCTCGAGGGCGATGTCGGTCACTTGTCCCGGAGCCACGTAGACTTGGTAGAGCGCGCCGGAACTGTAGGGAAACACCTGCACGGCGTTGAAATAGCCCTCGCGGCGCGGCTCGATCCGCGCGGCGCCGTTGGCCGCTTGGACCCGCGCGATGGGCTCCTTGGCCTCCGCCATCCCCCCACCGCGGGCCGGGGTCCAGGCCGGCGGGACATGCAAGGGCCGCGGTCTCTCCTCGGCAGGCGTAACCGATACGGGAAGCGCCGGCACGTTCTCGTCGTAGCTGATCTGCGGCGGCTTGCTCGATGCACACCCGCCGATCGCCAAGATTGAGACCAGCACGGCAGGTCGCAGGGATTTGTCGAAACGCTTCATTGTGCGAGCTCCTTCGACCAGTTGATGGCATTGACGAACACGCCCAGCGGATTCTTGCGCAGGCGATCGGCATCGCGCGGCGGTTCGATCACGATGGTCAGGATGGCCGTCCACCGTTCGGTGGCAGTGAGCTGGCCGTTCTCGTAGCGGCGCTCGGTCCAGGCCACCCGGAAGCTATCCGGTGATGCCCGGATGACGCTCGAGACCTCGACCGCGACCTGCACCTTGCCGAGCTGGGCGAAGGGATCGTTACGGCGAGCGTAGTCGTTCAGCGCTGCAGCACCGCGATCGGTGGTGAACTCGTAGGCGCGCAGCCAGCCTTGGCGTAGCACCACAGCGTCGGCCGGCAGGCCGCGCACGTCCTCGATGAAGCGGGCGAGATGGAAGGCGATCTGCGGATCGGTAGGCTGATAGGCGGCAATGGCCGGCGCGACAGCCTGAGCCTGACCGAGCTTGTCGACCTGGACGACCCAGGGGGTGATCGTGCCGCGGGCAGCCTGCCAGACGAGACCGGTTGCCAGGCCGGCGGACAGCACCAGACAGCCGAACGCCATCAAGCACCAATTCCTCGCCTGAACGCGCGCTGAGCCGATCCGGTCATCCCAAACCTGGGCGGCCTTCTGGTAGGGCGTCTCCGGTGCGGGGGTGCGGCCGTACCGGACGGACGAACGCTTGAACATCAACGGCCTCCTTCAGAGAGATCGACAGACGACCCGCTGCCACCGTGATCGCCGGAACGGATGGCATGCGTAGCGGCCGAGGCGCCGTGGCTTGCGGCCTGGCCCCGCCTCATGCGCCTCGCCCAGGCTGGTGGACCGTCCTGCGGGGCGGACGCGGCGCCAGACTCTGCACCGCCGGCAGCGGCTCGACCGCCGGCTTCGAAACTGGTCGCAAGGCTTTCCGACGCCCGGCGGAGCGGGCTGGCCGCGGCGGAGACACCCGTCACCGTCACGCCGGAAAGGCCACCGGCGCGGTAGGCGGTCGCCGCCCCGCCCGCCAGCGCCGCAGAACCTCGGGCGGCCGCACCCGTAGCCCCGGCCAGCGCGCTCGCGCCGCCGGTCGCGAGGGCTCCGCCTGCGACGGCAAGCCCACCAGCGGCCGCCCCGGTTCCCACCGCCGCCCCGGCACCGAGTTGGGGTCCGCCCGAGACGATGCCGTTGGCGATGCCCGGACCGAAGATGCCGAGACCCAGCAGGGCCAACGAGGCAAGCACCAGCGCCATGGCATCCTCGATGGAGGGCTGCGCCCCGCCCGATCCCGAGGTGAACTGCGAGAACAGCGTCGAGCCAATGCCAACGATGACGGCCAGCACAAGGACCTTCACGCCAGAGGAGACGACATTGCCCAGCACGCGCTCCGCCAGGAACGCGGTCTTGCTGAAGAGCCCGAACGGGATCAGCACGAAACCCGCGAGGGTCGTCAGCTTGAACTCGATCAGGGTGATGAAGAGCTGGACCGCCAGGATAAAGAAGGCGAGCAGCACGACCAGCCAGGCGAAGAACAGGACGGCGATCTGGATGAAGTTCTCGAAGAAGCTGATATAGCCCATCAGCCCGGAGATGGAGTCGAGGAGCGGCCGGCCGGCATCGAGACCGACCTGGGCCACGCGTCCCGGCCGCAGGAAATCCGCCGCCGACAGGCCGGTGCCGGAGGCCTTCAGGCCCAACCCCGCGAAGCTTTCGAACACGATGCGCGCCAGGCTATTCCAGTTGCCGATGAGATAGGCGAAGACACCGATGAACAGGGTCTTCTTGACCAGCCGCGCGACGACATCCTCATCCCGGCCCCACGCCCAGAAGAGCGCGGCGATGGTGAGGTCGATCGCCGCCAGCGTGGCGGCCAGGAAACCGACCTCGCTGCCCAGCAGTCCGAAACCGCTGTCGATGTAGCTGGTAAAGACTCCGAGGAACCGGTCGATGACGCCTGTGCCGCCCATCGGCTTTCACTCCGTGCCTTTTGCCCACGTGGCGGCGAGCTCATTCATGGAACATGCGGACGGTCGACGGCTGGTAGCCTGTGTTGGGCGTGAGGAAGCGCCGGAGCTGCTCCCTCGCCTGATCCTGCGCAGCGACCCGCGCGGCCGCTTCGAGGCTCTGGGCACGGCCCTGTGCGGCAACGGCCGCCGTCAGGTCGGCGAGCTGCTGCGCCTGGAGCGCGAGGAGCTGGTTGCCGGCCTGCGCCGCCTCCAACGCCCCTGCCGCACCCTGGCTCGCCCCCACGAGAGCTGACATCTCAGTGCGATTGGTGTCGAGGTTGCCGACCACCGTCGCCTGGATGCGCAAGGCATCCTGCAAGCCCGCCACCGAGTTCTGCCAACGCGCCTGCGCATTGGCGATCAGCGTGTAATCCGACTGATTCGCCGACGCCGGCGCATAGGTCGTCGAGAACGCCTGATCGATCTGCTGGACGTCATAGGCGATGTTCTGCGCCTGGCCGAGCAGTTGCCGGGTCCGTCCGATGGACTGCTGAAGCTGTTGCAGCGAGGAGTAAGGCAGGCTCGCGAGATTGCGGGCCTGGTTGATCAGCATCTGCGCTTCATTCTGCAGCGACAGGATCTGGTTGTTGACCTGCTGCAGAGTGCGCGCCGCCGTCAGCAGGTTCTGCGAATAGTTGCTGGGATCGAACACGGTCATCTGAGCGGATGCCGGCAAGACACTGCCCGAGAAGGCCAAGACGGCCGCAAGCGTGACGCCGTAACGACGGATAGAGGTCATGACGATTCTCCTGTGCTGAGGTCGGGGATGAGATCGGCAGCCCACGGCACGCCGCGCGCCTGAAGCCAGCCGGCGAGGAAAGCCTTGCGGCCGTGTTCACCCAGGACGCGTTCGATCAGGGCTTGGTCCGACTTCGACGATGCCGCCGTCAGGGCAAGCGTCACCGCGCCGAGGCCGAGCTCGAACAGGCGGTTGCCGCGGCGGGACTGGCAGTAGTAGTCCCGCTTCGGCGTCGCGCGGGCCAGAATCTCGATCTGCCGGTCGTTGAGCCCGAAGCGCCGATAGATGGCGGTGATCTGTGGCTCTATCGCCCGCTCGTTCGGCAGGAAGAGCCGAGTAGGACAGCTCTCGATGATGGCCGGCGCGATTGCCGAGCCATCAATGTCGGAGAGCGACTGGGTGGCGAAGACGACCGATGCATTCTTCTTGCGCAACGTCTTCAGCCATTCGCGCAACTGGCCGGCGAAGCCCTCGTCGTCTAGGGCCAGCCAGCCCTCGTCGACGATCAGGAGAGTCGGGCTTCCATCGAGACGTGCCTCGATGCGGTGAAAGAGATAAGCGAGCACCGCGGCCGCGGCGCCGGTGCCAATCAGCCCCTCGGTCTCGAAGACTTGAACAGACGTGCTGCCAAGTCGTTCAGCCTCCGCATCCAGCAGACGGCCATAGGCGCCCCCAAGGCAATAGGGCTGGAGCGCCCGCTTGAGTGCGGCCGACTGCAGCAGCACCGACAGGCCGGTCAGCGTGCGCTCGTCGACGGGGGCGGATGCCAGCGACCCAAGAGCCGACCAGAGATGATCCTTCACCTCCGGCGTTATCGCGATCTTCTCTCGAGCCAGGAGGGCGGCGATCCAGTCTGCGGCCCAGCTCCGCTCGGCGACTTCGTCGATGGCCGCCAGCGGCTGCAGCATAACCGGTTCCCTCTCCTCTTCCCCGAGTGCGCTGCCGAGGTCATGCCAATCGCCGTCCATCGCGAGCGCCGCGGCGCGGATCGAACCGCCAAAGTCGAAGGCGAACACTTGGGCCTTGTCATAGCGGCGGAACTGCAACGCCATGAGAGCCAGCAGCACGGACTTGCCAGATCCCGTGGGGCCGACGACGAGCGTATGGCCGACATCGCCGACATGGAGCGAGAACCGGAACGGCGTCGCCCCTTCCGTCCTGCCGAAGAACAGCGGCGGTGCATCGAAGTGTTCATCCGTCGCCGGACCCGCCCAGACCGCAGATAGCGGGATCATGTGCGCCAGGTTGAGCGTCGAGACCGGCGGCTGGCGCACGTTGGCATAGGCGTGTCCGGGAAGGGAGCCGAGCCACGCATCGACGGCATTGACCCTCTCCACCATGCAGGTGAAGTCGCGGCCCTGGATCACCTTCTCGACGAGGCGCAGCCGTTCGTCGGCGATGCGCGGATCGTCGTCCCATACGGTGACGGTGACCGTGCAGTAGGCGGCGCCGACTGCGTCCGCGCCGAGTTCCTGCAAGGCGGCATCGGCGTCGATCGCCTTGTTGTGCGCATCGGTATCGACGAGCGTCGACACCTCGTTGGTCATCACCTCCTTGAGGATAGCCGCGATGGACTTTCTCTTCGCGAACCACTGCCGCCGGATACGCGTCAGCAGCTTTGTGGCGTCGGTTTTGTCGAGCATGATCGCCCGCGTCGACCAGCGATAGGCAAAGGCCAGGCGATTGAGCTCGTCGAGAATCCCTGGCGTGGTCGTCCCGGGGAAGCCGACGATCGTAAGTGCGCGCAGATGGCAATCGCCGAGCTTCGGCTCAAGACCGCCCGTCAAGGGCTGATCGGCCAGCAGCCCGTCGAGGTACATGGGCACCTCCGGCACGCGCACGCGCTGGCGCCGGGTCGAGATGCAGGAATGCAGGTAGGTCAAGGTCTCGGCGTCGTCGAGCCAACGGCACTCGGGCATGAAGCCCTCGAGAAGCTGCAGGACGCGGTCCGTCCGGTCGATGAAGCCCGCCAGGATCTCGTGCGCTTCCGCTCCTGCGGAGCGGTTGGGCCCTTCGTAGAGAAAGCGCTCGGCGCCGGCCGATTCCCAGGCCGGTGGCAGGTAGAGAAAGGTCAGGAAGTAGGCTGATTCGTAGTGCGCCCCGTCCTCTTCGAATGCGGCCTTGCGCTCGGCATCGACCAGCACCGACGCCGCGTCCGGAAACCTGCTCTCGGGATAGGTGCTGGCGGGCTGCCGCTGGGCCTCGACAAAGAGGGCCCAACCTGATCCCAAGCGACGCAGGACGTTGTTCAACCGCCCCGCAACGCCGACGAGTTCCGCCGGCACCGCTGAGTCGAGATCGGGACCGCGGAAGCGCGCCGACCGCTGGAACGACCCATCCTTGTTCAGGACAACTCCGGGAGCCACAAGCGCCGCCCAGGGCAGGAAGTCCGCGAGGCGCGTAGCGGTGTTCCGGTATTCGGCGAGATTCATCATGGCATCGTCCTTACACGCTGAGCCGGCCGGGGATGCGCAGGTGGCGGCGCGCCACCTCGACGAAGAGCGGATCGCGCTTGGCCGCCCAGACAGCCAAACCGTGGCCGATGAGCCAGAGCACCAGCCCAGCGACCCACAGACGCAGACCCAAGCTGATCGCCGCAGCGAGCGTGCCGTTGAGGATCGCGATCGAGCGCGGCGCGCCGCCCAGGAGGATCGGCTCGGTCAAGGCACGGTGGAGCGGCACCACGAAGCCGGGAACGGGCTCGGTCATCAGACCAGGACCCCGCCGCCGAACGAAAAGAAGGAGAGGAAGAAGCTCGAGGCCGCAAAGGCGATCGAGATGCCGAACACGATCTGGACCAGGCGCCGAAAACCACCGGACGTGTCGCCGAAGGCCAAGGTAAGGCCGGTGACGATGATGATGATCACGGCCACGATCTTGGCGACCGGCCCTTCCACCGATTGCAGGACCTGCTGCAAGGGCTGCTCCCATGGCATGCTGGATCCTGCCGCGTAGGCCGACGACGAGACGGCCATCAGGGTCGCGGACAAGATCGCGGCCGCCGTGACCGCGCGCCCTATGGTGAAGCGATTCATTGACGTTCTCCTGCAGGTGAGAGGGCGTAGTCCGATCCGCCGCCGAGACCGTCGACGCGGGCGAGCTCGGTCAGCCGCCGGGCACTTCCGCGGCCAGACAGCACGGCGATGAGGTCGATCGTCTCCGCGATGAGAGCGCGGGGCACCGTGACGACGGCTTCCTGGATGAGCTGCTCGAGGCGTCGCAACGCCCCGAGCGCCGTTCCAGCGTGAATGGTTCCGATGCCGCCGGGATGGCCGGTGCCCCAGGCCTTCAGCAGATCGAGGGCTTCGGCGCCGCGCACCTCGCCGATCGGGATTCGGTCGGGCCGCAGCCGCAGCGACGAGCGGACCAACTCGGACAACGACGCCACACCATCTTTCGTGCGCAAAGCCACCAAGTTAGCTGCGCGACATTGCAGCTCGCGGGTGTCCTCGATCAGAACTATCCGGTCAGCCGTCTTGGCCACTTCGGCCAGGAGCGCGTTGGCGAGCGTCGTCTTGCCGGTCGAGGTGCCGCCAGCCACCAGGATGTTGCGACGATCAGCGACAGCCTGCCGAAGCGCCTCGGCCTCGCTCATGGTCATGATGCCCGCCGCGGCATACTCGTCGAGGGTGAAGACAGCGACCGCCGGCTTGCGGATCGCGAAGGTGGGCGCCGCGACGACGGGCGGGAGAAGCCCCTCGAAACGCTCCCCCGTTTCGGGCAGTTCGGCCGATACCCGGGGGCTGGCCGCATGGACTTCGGCCCCGACATGATGGGCGACCAGCCGCACGATGCGCTCGCCTTCAGCGGCGGCCAAGCGCTCCTGGGTCTCGACCAGGCCGGTCAACAGCCGGTCGATCCAAAGCCGGCCATCGGGATTGAGCATCACCTCGATGACGGAAGAATCTTCGAGCCAAGAGGCAATGGCGGGCCCGAGTGCCGTGCGCAGCATGCGTGCGCCCCGAGAAATTGCTTCTGCCTGGAAGGAATGGACCGTCATCGTCACCCCGGTGCAGGACCGCGAGCAGCGGTCATCGAACGGGGTCGATTAGAAGAAGGAGCAAGGCGCGTTGCGCAACAACAACCAGGGGATCGTAGTAGTCCAGCGCATAGAGGCGCGCGAATGGGTGGGTTGGCTCAGACAGGCTCCTGGGGACGATCGGCTTCCACCCCCTCTCCCGGCTCGATGTCCTGGGAGATTTCTTCCGCGAGCGTTCGGCCCTTCGCCAGCCGCCGACCCAGAGCATCGACGAAACCTTCGTACCGTTCGCGCCCCTTGGCCTGCGCGGCCTGTTGTGCGCCGTCAGGCAGAGACGGCGCGGTGGTCAGCCAGAAGCGTATGAAGAGCGCCAGGGCCTCATTCGAGATGGTGACGTTGCGCTCCAGCCTTTCGACCTGTCGGACGAGCCGGTCGAGCCGCCGGCCGAGCGCTCCTTCCAATCGCTCCGATCCATCCGGAGACAGGAAGGATGCCAGTGCCGTCTCCACGATGAACGCCTGGGCGACGCGCTTACGCGATGCATAGTCGGCCAGCTTCATGGCCAGGTCAGGTGGGAGTCTGAAGGTGTGCTTGGTTCGCATGCTCAAAGATCGATGCCGTCAGCCGGGTCCATGGCGGCTTGGCGAGCAAGACCGCGAGCGGTGGCGCGCAGAGCGCGGGCACGAATGGCATCCTCGTCGCCCTCCTCCTCACCAAACTCGAACTCGGGTGGGGGCTTTGCCGGCTCCGGTACAATATCTTCGTGCTGGGGCAGCTCGGGCTCACGCCGCAGACCGCCATTCGCCGGATCCTCGAGGGGCTGTCCCTCGCGCGCTTCCTTTGAGCGCTTGCGTGCTCCCGTGGGATTCGGAGCAGGCAAGTCGGTCCAATCATCCCGTGCAGCCATCGCAGCGGGCTTCGTCGGCCGCGGCGGCGGGAGAAAGCGTTCGGCCAATCGCTCGTCTTCGAAGTAGCGCGCTTTCGTGGCCCGGATCGGTGGGCACCCAGAAACCAGCACCAGCTCATCAGTCGCCGGCAGCTGCATCACCTCGCCCGGTGTCAGCAGCGGCCGCGCCGTCTCCTGACGGGAGACCATGAGATGGCCAAGCCAGGGACTGAGCCGATGGCCGGCATAGTTCCGCGCATCGCGAATCTCGGTCGCGGTGCCCAGAGCATCCGACACGCGCTTGGCGGTTCGCTCGTCATTGGTGGCGAAGGAGACGCGGACATGGCAGTTGTCGAGAATGGCGTTGTTCGGTCCATACGCCTTCTCGATCTGATTGAGCGACTGGGCGATGAGGAAGCTCTTCAGCCCATAGCCGGCCATGAAGGCGAGCGCCGATTCGAAGAAGTCGAGGCGGCCCAGCGCTGGAAACTCGTCGAGCATGAGCAGCAGCCTGTGGCGCCGGCCCTTGGCGTGGAGCTCCTCGGTCAGCCGCCGGCCGATCTGGTTCAAGACCAGCCGCACCAGCGGCTTGGTCCTGCTGATGTCGGAGGGCGGCACCACGAGGTAAAGCGTCGTCGGCCGCTCGTTCTCGACGAGATCGCGGATGCGCCACTCGCAGCGGCGGGTCACCTTGGCAACGACGGGATCTCGGTACAGGCCGAGGAACGACATAGCGGTCGAAAGCACGCCGGAGCGCTCGTTCTCGCTCTTGTTGAGCAGTTCGCGCGCGGCGGAGGCGATGACCGGATGGACACCGGTCTCGCCGAGGTGCGGCGTGGTCATCATCGCCCGAAGCGTCGTCTCGATCGGCCGTCTGGGATCGGAGAGGAATGCCGCGACTCCCGCCAGGGTCTTGTCCGGTTCGGCATACAGGACGTGCAGGATCGCGCCGACCAGCAGCGCATGACTGGTCTTTTCCCAATGGTTGCGCCGCTCCAGCGCGCCTTCGGGATCGACCAGGACATCGGCGATATTTTGGACGTCGCGGACTTCCCATTCGCCGCGCCGGACCTCGAGCAGGGGATTGTACGCCGCCGACTCTGCATTGGTCGGATCGAACAACAGCACGCGGCCGTGCCGCGACCGGAAGCCCGAGGTCAGCTCCCAGTTCTCGCCCTTGATGTCGTGCACGATCGAGCTGCCGGGCCAAGTCAACAGGGTCGGCACGACCAGGCCGACGCCCTTGCCGCTGCGCGTCGGCGCAAAGCACAAGACATGCTCCGGACCATCATGGCGGAGGTAGTCGGCCCCGAGCTTGCCCAGCACCACCCCGTCTGGACCAATCAGCCCCGCGTGGCGTGCCTCGCGCACCGTCGCCCACCGCGCCGACCCATAGGTCGCCACGTCCTTCGCCTCGCGCGCGCGCCAGACCGACATACCGATCGCGACGGCGATCGAAATGAATCCGCCGGAGGCTGCGATGAAGGCGCCTTCGACGAAGATAGACGGGGCATAGGCATCGTAGGCGTACCACCACCAGAAGAAGGTCGGCGGAAAGTAGATCGACACGCCCGCTAGTTCGAACCAGGGTGGCCCGAGCTGGGCTTGATAGCCTAGCCGCCAAGCTGTCCATTGCGTGGCGCCCCACAGGGTCACGAGCACGATGGCGAAGACGAGGGTCAGTTGACCCCAGAGGATCTTGGTTGCTGACATGGTGACATGAGATCAGGCCGCTATCCGTAATCGGCACAAGAGAAGAGCCACGCAAAGTGCGCAATCGGCGGTCATGGCGTGCAAGTCGGGCGGACGGTGCGAAGGCGTCCCTCGAAAAGGGACCTGATCACATCCTGACGGTCGCGCGAAATCGCACAAGGTCAGGGAAAACGCTCGTCTAATTGTGAGCGCAGCTGGGGGAATCTCTCAGGTTCGTAGGGTGTTGCATAGAAATGAGCTGACCACCTGTCACTCATCTCGTGGAAGGCGATGGCGGTGAGATAGTCTCTTATGTCCCCGGTCAAGTGTTAAGGCGAAGTTGGTTTATCGGTGCCGGTCGGGCACCGTGTGAAGAAGATGTGAGCTGCGCAAGGTTGGGGACGGCGCGTCGAGACGACGGTTGATCAGGCTCTTATCCGCGGGTTGGTTACCGCCTTCGTGCTTTCGTCTCGGGGCTTTCCTCGGTCTAGACGACGGGCGTCGGGCAGTGCCCGGCCACATAACTAGCGACGGGAGTTCCCCTCCGTTGCTCCGTCCCCAACGCTGCGCAGCGAGGATGTGAAGGCCGCTCAGGTGGCCGTAGCTGGCATGATCTGGCGGCCGATCGCCCACAGGAACGCAGCCATCTCGCGGGCGATCGCGGCGATGATGACGGGGAGCTTCTTGCCTGCAGCGTTGAGCCGTCGGTAGCGGCCGCACAGCCTGACCTGGGCCTTCCAGGCGATGTCGCGGATCGTCTTTGGCAACCCTTCGAGACGAACACGCAGGGTCTCGCTGACGCGAGCGGGATGGCGGTAACTCCAGGCCGCCTCGACCAGCACCCGACGGGCTCGCCGGTTGCCTGCCAGGGTCAGGCCTGTTCGACGCACCTTCTCGCCGGTCGAGCGCTCGGCCGGCACCAAGCCGAGGAACGACATGAGCTGGCGGGGCGTGTCGAACCGGCGCACGTCGCCGATCTCAGCAGCAAAGGTCACGGCGACCAGGAACGATACGCCGCGCATCGCTTGATAAGCGGCGACCGCCGGCGCCATCGACCACTTGGGAACAAGACTGGCCAGCTGTTCCTCGAGCCGACGCCGCCGCTCGACAGCATCCTCGATGGCTGCAACCCCGTCCTGGAAGACGATCTGCTGCGCTGGATGATCGAAGCTCTGCTCGGCCAGCCAGCGCCGATGCGCACGGGTCCAGTGGTCCCCGCCGGTGAAGATCCGGCCATGCCGCAATAGGAACGACAGCAATTGCTGGCGCTTGCGACGAACATCCTCGGCTGCGGTCATCCGTCCACGAACCAGGTCGCGGACCGCCTCGTGCACTTCGTCAGGTACCCACACGCCACTGAGCTCGCCGGCACGGAACAGTCGGGCCAACGACAGCGCGTCGCGTCGGTTCGTCTTCACTCGTTCTCCCGAGCGCCTCGGTATCAGCGCTGGCGCCACCACTAGGCAGTCATGCCCCAGCGCCTGCATCTGACGATAAAGCCCGTAACCTGTCGGCCCGGCTTCGAAGCAGACCTGCAGCTTCTTGTATCGCCGAGCCAGCTTCCTGATCAGACGTTCGATCGTCGCCGGCCGGTTCTCGATCTCGCCGACAAACCGGATCTCGCCTCCTCGACCTCCGTCCGCAACCGCCACCGCGTGCTTCAGCTTTGCCGTATCGAAGGCAACATACACTTCGCTATGCTCTCCCATGGCCCGTCCCTCCATGCCTGAGGCTCGGCTCGGCTCGTCCGAGCAACCCTCGATCCTGGCATGAATGGTGACGGGCCACCGGCTTCTCACCGGGGACATAACGTCTAGCCGCGCGTAAAGTGATCGAGCGCGTTCATAGCGCTCTCAAGTGCTTGAGCATGGAGGGATAGTTCTGGCGAGGCCTCAAGGGCAGCCATGCTCTGCTGCCGGATGGCTTCGTCATGGTGGTGGAGGCTTCTACACTTTTCAGGAAGGGCCACTCGGAGACTCCGCCATAGCTACTGGATGATGCTACTCGACTACTATCAATGAAAAGCCATGGTCGGGCTGAAAGTTTACCTCTCGTTTCTTCTCGACAGGGATTAGAGACCCAACCCTCGATTTCGTCCAAAGGACCAGCTCACATCTCCGCCGGGCAGGGTGATGCCAGAGACGGTACAGCCGATATACTGCTCGAGCGCGGGTCGCCAAGGAACCAGGCTGAAGCCGAGCCCATCGTCGATCATGGCAAAGCGCCCACTGGCAAGCTGAGTCGCTCCGACGAGCTGGCCGCCGACCTGGCTGCCCGGCGTTGCCGGCCGCCATTCCCGTCCCCGTTCGGCGGCGAGGGCCTTGCCCGCGCGCTCGATGTCACCGGTCTCCAACCGTTGCACCAGATCTCTCGGCGCGCGAATGCGGCCGTTGCCGAGATCGGCAGCATAGCCCTTGTCGGCCAGCCACTGGCGCCGGCGATCCAACGCCACGTTCACTTCGCGGCCGAAGCCATGATCAGCAAGGACCGTGCGCTGGCGGGATGCCAGTTCGCGGTCAAGCCAGGTCGCACCGTCATGGCCAACCTGCTGTTCAAGGGCGATGGGCGAAAGAACGCTGACGCGCCCACCTGTCCGGTCCCGCGCCAGATCGTAGGCGTGCCCGTGTTCGGGCAAGTCAGCAGGGACGCGCCACTGGTCGGCGTCAATCCGCTCGACATGGCCCGCTCGGCGCAGCGCCTCCAGACGGCGCACATGAGATCGCACGTAGGCGGCCGGATCGCCGCCTAGCCGCTCAACGGTACCAACAGCCTGCTGCAGATGCGTGGATGGCCGATAGATGCCCTCCTTGCCGGCAATAGCCAGGATGTTGCGGTCTGAGGTCCGCGGGCCTGCCTGGGCAGCCCCCGCTGCCAGGATCATTCCCCGCTGAACGTTTTCAACGCTGGACACATCCACTTCCAGATGATGGACACGGCCGTCCACACCGTCGATCACCAGCCGCACCCGCTCGCCGGTCTCGTCGCTGCCCAGGCCCTTGTCGAGCACATGTCCGATGATCGGCTCGGTAACCGTGGCCGGATGAAGGACATAATCCGCGGCAGACCGGGTGTCGGCCAACCCTTCCCGGTCCAACGCCCGGTGCATGGCCTTGATGATGTCGCCGCGCTCGCCCAGCTCCCGCAGGACAGGCTCAGCCCTTGGCGAGATGCTCCATTGTCCGGATTCCACCTCGGTAGCCAAGCCCATGCGTCCCAGCTTGCGTGCCCGCTGGATCAGCAGCGCCCGGTTCTGCCGCACGCTTTCGAGGGTGTCCCGGTCAGGCCGCAAGTCGGCGAACTCGTTGCGGCTCCGCTGCTCGGCGATCAGCATGCGGTCCAGC
>MKRV01000305.1:21386-22495 GCA_001897995.1 Alphaproteobacteria bacterium 65-37
CCGGATTCCACAGGCTATGTAGTTGCCGGCGATATTGAGCGTCTTGCCGTCGTCGGTGACGCCCCGGACGATGATGTGGGTGTGCGGATGGCCGGTGTTGTGATGATCGACTGCGACCCAGTCGAGGCGGGTGTCGAGGTCGGCTTCCATCTGCTTCATGAGATCGCGCGTGGCTGCCCGGAGATCTGCGAGTTCCACCGCGTCCTCGGCCGACACGATGAAGCGAAACTGGTGTCGGTCCCCGCGGCCGCGTTCGACGAACGCACGACCATCTTCGGCATCCCGGCTGGCCGAATAGACTTGGCCCTTCTCCCCGTCCTTGGTGACGCCATCTCGCTGGAGATAGCGCAGGTGAGCATCGACGGCCTTGGCGCTTACGAATTGACGTCCCCGCCCTGCTCCACGCTGCGGATTGAGCTTCACGACTCGGGCCTTGACCGTTACCCGCCGCGACCGCGTGCGGCTCCTACCGCTTCGACTCCAGGGGCTTCGGCTTTTCAACGTGCCCGCGACAGATGAGCCGCGACCCCGCGCATTGAACCGACCGTTCCCCTTCCCGGTCTCGTTCAACCGCGAAGGGGTACCGCCGGCACGCCGGATCGCTTGTTGAATCTGCCCGGCGAAGGTGGTCGGACGGCCGCGCACACCTGCGCCGCGCCGTCGCCCAATCTGCGCACTGCCACGATCGCGGATCTTGCCGGGCCGGAGTCGGAAGTCGTCATCATCGCGCGCCATAGCATGACGATTGGTAGCCCTAGGAAGGCCTACAAGCGCTGGAGTGCAGGCGTAGTCGCATAGCGTTGAAAAGGACATTCGAGCGTAGAGGCAGGCGGCTTGCCCTCGAAGCGACGGCGTTCTGAGCATTGAAAACAAAGAGAGAAGTGCTTCAAGCGCCATACACGCTTTTCAAAGCGCCGGCGCCTCGCATTCAAAAAACAACGTGCAGACAATCCTTTAGGAGCGCAGCGACGGCAGCGGGGCCTCCCGCTTTATCTTGCCGTCCATGATCTGGGGACTCTAGACCGTAAGCGTCCGAGTCTTGCACGACCTTCGGCGAGTGCATGGTCGCTCCAAATCGGGTTCCTTCGTTCATGGGAGGTTCTCCGGTG
>MKRV01000306.1 GCA_001897995.1 Alphaproteobacteria bacterium 65-37
TCCCAAGCGGAGGCAAGCCAATGACACGTCGAATCAAGCCATTGACCACACCAACTCAGCATAACGTGCACTTGGGATATTATGTGTTATGCCGAGCTCGGCATAACACATACTCGCGCGGCGTAATATCGACCTGGACGTCGACCCACTCCTCGGTGGGAATATCGGCCAACCGGCGTTCCATCAGGGCCTCGCCGGTCGACACGATCTGAATGACCGCGGCATGGCCGGCCTCAAGGTCGCGCTCGATCGCGCGGATCAAGGTCGGCGTCTTTATCGAGGTGATCAGGTGCGAGAAGAAGCGCTGCTTGGCGGATTCGAAGGCCGATCGCGCGGCTGACTTCGCCTGCGCATTGAGTGTGCCGCGCTCACCGGTGACGTTGGCGGCCTGCAGCGCAGCGTCGAGATTGTTGTGAATGATCTGGAAGGCGCCGGCATAGGCATCGTAGATGCGAATCTGCTCCGGCGTGAGCCTATGCTCAATCAATTCGTACTCGACGCCCGCGTAGGACAGCGATCGCGCGGCATAGAGGCCGAGCGCCTTGAGATCCCGGGCCAGCACCTCCATGGCGGCAACACCGCCGGCCTCAATGGCTTGGACAAACTCGGAGCGGGTCGCGAAGGGGAAGTCCTCGCCACCCCACAGGCCGAGCCGCTGGGCGTAGGCGAGGTTCTGCACGGTCGTGGCGCCCGTGGCGGACACGTAGACAACACGGGCATCCGGCAGCGCATGCTGGAGTCGCAACCCCGCGCGGCCCTGCTGCGAGGGCGTCTGGTCGCCGCGCTCACTCTTGCCCCCGGCCGCGTTGGCCATGGCATGGCTTTCGTCGAACACGATCACTCCATCGAAGTCCGCTCCTAGCCAATCGACGATCTGGCGGACCCGCGAAACCCTTTCGTCGCGCGCATCGGTCCGTAGCGTGGCGTAGGTGGCAAAAAGGACGCCCTGCTGCAGGCGGATCGGGCTGCCCTGGCGGAAACGGGCGAGCGGCGTCACCAGCAGCCGCTCCATCCCCAGGGCCGACCAGTCGCGCTGGGCATCCTCGATCAGCTTGTCGGATTTCGACACCCACACCGCCCGTCGCCGGCCCTGCAACCAGTTGTCCAGGAGGATGCCGGCAACCTGGCGGCCCTTGCCGGCGCCGGTGCCGTCACCCAGCATCCAGCCCCGCCGGAAGCGAACGGCGTTCGGCGCGTCGTCGGGTGCAGCCGAGACGAAATCGAAAGTTTCGTCGACCACCCACGATCCGGCGAGATGCCTGCCGTGGGCTTCGCCCGCATAGATGACGCTCTCGAGCTGGGCATCGGACAACAACCCATTGCGCACGACACTGGCCGGCAGGCGCGGTCGGTAGTTGGGCTTGGGCGGCGCGACGGACGCCATCGCCGCCGACTGCACGAGCCGCGTCGGATGCGACCGCGCGCCGACGATCCGGATCGACTGCAGCTCGTATCCTTCGTACAGCGCGTCCGTGAGGTTGCCGCCCTCGACGGGCTTCCAGTCCACGGTCTCGTAGGCGAGTTCGGTGCCCGCTTGGTTGAGCGAACCAGCCGCAACGGCGCTCGGCTTTCGTGCGGACCTACGGCTCGGTCTGACCGCGACGGGATAGACCGGTGTGGGAAGCGCTATCGTGCCATGAACAGGCAAGCGCGGTGGAACATGCGATGTGAGCCACTGGAGCAGCGTGGCGACGTCGGGCGCCATCCCCGGTGATGCCGGAAACCATCTCGGATCGGCGGCAGGCATGCGATCGATGACCGTCAGCCGAGTCTCGACAGTGGTGCCGTGGCGGGCATAGACACGTCCGTCAACGGCAGCGCTGAACACGACACGGCCGCGTTCCTGAAGGCGGACGAAGGCCTCGCGCCATGACGGATGGTCCGGAGAGAGACTGGCGCCGGTGATCGCGACCAGGCGCCCGCCGTCGGCGAGTCGCGCAAGCGCGGACGAGACATGACGAAGGGCGGCGTCAGCCACGGTGCCGTCGACATGCGCCGCGGCCGAGAACGGCGGGTTCATCAGCACGACGCTCGGGCGCACGGCGTCGTCGAGATGGTCGTGGATGTGAGCCGCGTCGTAACGTGTCGTCTGGACAGCGGGAAACAGCCGCCCGAGCAAGGCCGCGCGGGCCTCCGCCAGCTCGTTCAAGGCCAGTCTGCTGCCCGCGAGCTCGGCGAAGATGGCGAGCAGACCCGTGCCAGCCGAGGGCTCGAGCACCAGATCGGCCGGGCCGATCGTAGCGGCGCTGGCGGCGACGAGCGCGAGCGCGAGCGGCGTCGAGAATTGCTGGAGCGCCTGGCTCTCCTCGGATCGGCGCGTATGGGTAGGAAGAAGCGCCGCGATCCTGCCGAGCATCGACAGTTCAGCAGCTGGCGTGTCGGCCCGTGCCCGAATGGCCGGTCCGAACTTGCGCATGAATAGCACGGTCGCCGCCTCGCAGGCGTCGTAGGCGGTCTTCCAGTCCCAGGCACCGTCGGCATCGGAGTCGCCGAAGGCGTGCTCCATGGCCCCACGCAGCGCAACCGCATCGATGCGGCTACCACGCTCGAGGTGAGAGAGAAGAAGGTGTGCTGCTGCGGCAATGCCGGCGGACGGAGCCACAGAAGCGGCGGCGAGTGAGCGTAGCGGCTCGGGCGCAGCCGCCGGGAGGGAGACATTCAACATGAGGAGACCTCGGGAGAGCGGGACCGGTCCGAACCGGAAGGCGCTCTCTCTGGACCCCGCCGGCTCAAACCCGTCCCGGCCGTCCTCTCCCTCTCCCCTTGCGCATCGAACATGCGGAACGTCTCAATGGAAAAAGCCCGGCACGCTGGCCGGGCTTATCCAACAATTGGCGGCGAGACCGCGGGGCGGCGGAGGCCATCCTGCGGTGTTCGCGCTATTCGGCGGCGATGGCAATCGGCTCAGATTCGTCCATCACGGCGTCCTGACCTTCGCCGTCGGCGAGGAAGGCGGGAAGCTCCTCGGTATCGGTGGGTGTGTCCGACACGTCCCCGATGTCTGCGAGCCGCAGTGGTTCAGGGAGCCAGCCCGTGCCGTCGAGCAGCCGCTCGGCCTCCTTCCCCATCTCCACCTTCTTGAGATGGTCGATGAGCTGCCCGGCCTGGTCGCCCTTGGCCTCCCGCACCGCCTCAAGGATCCGGGGCTTTGTGACGCGGCCGAGGTAGTTGTCGACCGTTGGCCGCCAGCCGGCCTCGACCATGTCGAGGTGGACAGCGCGGGCGAGCCGGTCTGCCTGGGCGATACGCTGCTGCACGCCATGCGCGGAGACACCCGGTCCGCCGTAGCGGTCGCCCTTCTCGTAGTGGGCGTTCACGCCAAACGACACGCAATGCGCGAGCAACGCGGCACGACGGCCATCGTCGAGGCCGGCGAGCCAGTCCCAAAGGGCGTCGTCGTCCTTGGGCAGCTCGGCCTTCCAGGCCTCGTGGCGTTCGGCGACCGCCCGGGCGGAAGGGCTGTCCTTCAAATCGGACGACTGGACGGGGAAGAACACATGCCGCACCGAAGCCTCCAGGCACGCGCCGGGGGCGCTGTGCTGGAAAGTGTCGAGGCAGAGCTTGTGCAGCAACGCCGTCAGGGCGACGTGCGGGTTGCTTGCGACCGCATTGCGCAGCGCCAGCGTGCGGTGAGCGGTCAGCTCTCCTAGGAGCCGCTCCGGCAGCGGCTTGATGACATCGTCTTCGCTATCGTCCTCCGGCTGGTCGCCTCCGATGGTAATCACAGTGCGCTGTGCGGGAGCGGCAGGCGCCGTCTCGTTCGGCCCGCCGATCTCGTCTGCTGCCGGATCTTCGCTGCCCGCCGGCAACGGCTCATCTTCCGACCGGACATAGCCGCGATCGGCCGCAAGGCGTCCGTCGACGTCGATGCTGACGAACACACCGGCGCGCGCGATCTCGGCCGGCTCGTAGCGGACCGGATTGCTATCGAAGGCGGAAAGCGCTTCCTCGATCTCGCCCAGCCGCGCATCGACCTCGTCCGGCAGCTCGTCAGCGACTTCGTACTCGCCCTCGAGCTTCGCCTGCTCGGCGGTCAGGGCGTCGAATGTCGCCTGGTCGTCAGTGGTGAGCTCAACCCTCACGCCCGCGAGCTGCCGAAGGTGCTGCGCATGGCCGTACCGGAAATCGACGGCCACCTCGATCCACTTCCAGCCTTCGGCGGCGATCTTCTCGGCCTCGGCCGCCAGCTTCTCGGTGGCCAGGCGATCGAGCAGGGCCACGTCCTGGAGCCAGCCGCCTCCGTCATCCTCGAACAGATCGCGCAGGACCATGCCACCTGCTGCCTCATAAGCATCGAGCCCGACAAACCGCGCCCGGCGGTCCGACGCGCGCACGGCGCTCTCGGTGAGCTGGCGGCGGATCAGGTAAGGCTCCTTGTTGTAGGACTGCTGCAATGCGTCCCAGACTTGCTCTTGCCGGGCATGGTCGGTGCTGACGGTGAAGGCCATGAGCTGTTCTAGCGTCATGCCGTCCTCGGCATAGATGTCGAGGAGCTTCTCGGACACGGAGGCCAGGCGCAGCCGCTGCTTCACCACGGCGGACGCGACGAAGAAGCGGGCGGCGATCTCCTCCTCGCCCGCGCCCTTGTCGCGCAACGCCTTGAAGGCGCGGAACTGATCCAGCGGATGCAGGGAAACGCGCTGGACGTTCTCGGCTAGCGAATCCTCCTCCGCTGAGGTCTCGGCGGTGGGATCGCGCACGATGCAGGGGATGAGTGCCGTCTTCGACAGGCGCTTCTGCTTCACCAAGCATTGGAGGGCCCGGTAACGGCGGCCGCCGGCCGGGATTTCGAACTGACCGGTCTCCGCGCCCTCGGCATCGAGGACCGGCCGGACATTCAGGCTCTGCAGGAGCCCGCGCCGGCCGATGTCCTCAGCCAGGTCTTCTATCGAGACGCCGGCCTTCAGCCGCCGGACATTGGACTGGCTGAGCACCAGCTTGTTGAAGGGGATGTCGTGTGAGGCGCTAAGCGTGATCTTCTGAACGGCCTTTGCCATGTGAGTACACTCCGCGACGGACGGCCGGAGACTTTCTCTTGGCCTGAAAATCCGTCACGAAGCCCGCTCCCTCCTCTACCTCTTCTCGCCACAACTCCGAGACACTGCCACGCCCCCCCCGGCGGACATTCTGGGCCAGCGCTGCATGCGCGCCGCGCCCGACTCGTCCACGCGCACGCGGCCGTCCTGGACGGCGACAAAGGTGCCGCTGTCGGCGCGCCTGACCTCGAATGCCGGTCCCACGACGCTGACGGCGGCGTCGAGATGGGTTTTGAAGCTACGCCGCTCCCTCATCTGCTCGAGCAGTTCGGGCATCAGGATGTTGATGTAGACATAGCCCTGGCCACGACCATGGCCGTGAGTGCGCATGTTGAACGGCGTGCCCTCGAGCCAGATGGCGAGGTCGGTGCCATGGTCGAGATTTATGCCGCGCAGGGAATACTGGTCGAACCGTGACAGCCACCATTGACAGTCCTATATAACCGGCCATATTTGCCCGGTAATGGAGGCCCGCTATGTATGCCTACAATCCGGATAAATTCGCCTCGCTGTATGTGTCGGATCTCGGCCAGCGCCTGTGGTTGTTTCTCACTGCGCCAGAAAATGTCGCGCGGCTTGAGACCGCGTCCCAGTTGAACAAGCCCGCCGTCGAGGGCCTTGAGGAAGAGCTTCTTGAGGAATTTCGAGAAGACATTCTGGCTGACCGCGTCAAACAAATGGTCGGCCATATGGTCCGGCAAATCCTCGAGCAACGCGATTGGGTGCTCGACCAGAGCGATGTGAAGGTGCAGTCCGTGCCGTTCAGCAAGGCGGCGCGCTACCGCCGTCCTGACTGGATTACCTTTCACGCATTTCGAAACGCGAGCGATCCACGCGACGTAGTAATCACCGATCGCCGTCAGAATGCGCGCCTACCTGCCGGCGCGCGCTGGACATTCTATGCGACCTTCGCGAGCCCGCTAAGAGCGGCCGTCGCTTTCGGCGTGCGTGACATTCGGCAACTCAGACAACAGGTCAATTCGCACGGGTATCAGCGCGTGCGCGTCGACCGCATGTTGCGGCGCGCATAGAGGTCGAGGACACGTCATGGTGCAGTTCAACGACTGGTGCGATATGGCCGATCAGCGTGTCGGCAACCACCATGTTCGCGTCATGACAGGCCGGCCGGCACACTCGGCGACCGGCGTGCAAGTAACGGCCACGGCCGTGCCGGTGCACTACGCCGCCGAAGAACGAATTGCCGGAGCGCTTGCTCGGCTCGGCAAGCCTGCCGCGGCGAAGATGATCACCTATCTCCTCCCGGAAACCCAACAAATCCGATCCGGCGACCTCGGCGAGATCTATGCGACCGAATGGATCGACGCGCACAGCGGTTATCGAGCGCCCATCAAGCGGCTACGCTGGAAGGATCACCGGAACATGGCGATGCGCGGCGACGACGTTATCGGCATGATCCTTGACCCGGCGACCCAGCGCCTCCGGTTCCTTAAGACAGAAGCGAAGAGCCGTATCGACCTTCGTGCTCAGACGCTGCAGGAAGCGCGTGAGGGGCTGGACAAGGATGGCGGTCTTCCATCCTCGCATGCGTTGTCATTCATCTCCGCCAGACTGATGGAACTCGGCACCGACGTACCGTTGGTCGACGCAATCGATGAAGCGCTCTATCGTCACGGGATCCCGCCTGAGACGGTCAAGCATCTGCTCTTCACTTTTTCCGGAAACTCGCCGCAGGCGCTATTGACCCAGGCCCTCCAGGCTTACCCCGGTCCGATTGGACAATGGGGCGTCGGTTTGCACGTCGCCGGGCATGCTGCCTTCATCGGAGCTGTCTACGCTCAGGTCATCGCCGATGCCAACCAGCCCTGAGGCGATCATCGCCGCCATAACAGACGCGGCGGCTGCGGGTTTTCGCGGCAGGCTCATCGCGCGGGGTCAGGCGCGGGCAATGATCTGGCGCGATGGTGTTCTGCCCCCTGGTGCGCCCGTCTTCTCCGCACAACTCAGCTTCGATCTTCACAGTTACGCTTACGGCTTGCTCGGGATGGGGTTGCGACTCCTCGAACTCGGCGGCGCGCCCAACCAGGCTCGGATCGCTTTCGAACAGGCGGCGACCGCGCTTGAGGCGGTGATGGCGAAGGGCAACCGCGCTGAAGCGGATCGAGACTTCCATTTCGTCATGGCGGCGGCGAGCTACCATCTCGCTCACCTATCCGCCCGCGCCTTTTCGCTCCTCGCGGTCGTAGCGGCCGAGGACAATTTCTCCCCCATCGAACATGCGCTCGCGCTGTTGATGCGTCGAGATATCACCGAGCTGCGCGCACGGGTATACGCCTTCCGTCTGGATGGCCGTGGGTCTGACGCGACCATAGCGGGCCTATTTCAACAACGCCTCGCGGAGCCCGGCGCGGCCGATGCGCCAGAGCGCGATGGACATGCCTTCCTCTTCGAGGGTCTCGACCTCGCAATTACCGATGCATTCTTCGGCGCCTTTGCCATGTTCCTGCTCGCGTTGGATCGCGGCGAACGGGCACTTGTCGACCGAGCGATTGCGCAGCTTCGCGAGAGCCTCAACGTCTGCGCGGAACTGAACCTTCTGCCACAATGGTGGGTGCATCGTGTCGCCATCCACCTGCTTTCCGATCTGTGGTCTAACACCTTCCACGAGAAGGTGCCGTTACTTCCCGCCGGCGCCGCGCCTCAGTGGCCCGACCTACGCAAACTCTTCATCGCCCTGCTTGCTCGGCGCTCGAGAGCCGAGGTCGATCTCTGGCCTTCTCAGGTTGAGGCCGCGGCGCGCGCGGTCGATCAGACCGACAATCTTGTAGTTTCGCTTCCGACCAGCGCCGGCAAGACCCGGATCGCCGAATTGTCCATTCTGAGGTGTCTGGCCGGCGGGCGGCGCGTCATGTTCGTGACGCCGCTTCGTGCCCTCTCGGCGCAGACGGAAACGACCCTCCAGCGCACGTTCGGTCCGCTCGGGAAGACGATCTCCGCGCTGTACGGCAGCATCGGCGTGTCGGGCTTCGACGAGGACGCCATCCGCGAGCGCGACATCGTCGTCGCGACACCTGAGAAGTTGGATTTCGCGTTGAGGAATGATCCTTCGCTGCTCGACGACGTGGGTCTTCTGGTGTTCGACGAGGGCCACATGATCGGTCCGGGCGAGCGCGAGGTTCGATACGAGGTTCAAATTCAGCGCCTCCTACGTCGCCAAGACGCCGATCAGCGCCGGATCGTTTGCCTGTCGGCGCTGCTTCCTGACGGCGACCAGCTCGAGGACTTTTCGGCTTGGCTTCGTCGCGACCAGCTCGGAGGCCCGATAAAGCACAACTGGCGGCCGACGCGCCTGCGGTTCGGCGAAGTCGCTTGGAAGGCGCCGACGGCGCGCCTCAATCTTCGCGTCGACAAGGAAAGGCCCTTTGTGCCTGGCTTCCTCAATGGTGCGGCGCCGCCGCTGTTCGTGCCGCCGAAGAAGCTGCGCACGCGGCTCTTTCCGGACAACCAACAGGAATTGAGCCTTGCCACGGCGTGGCGGCTCGTCAACGATGGTCAGACGGTGCTGATCTACTGCCCTGAGCGCCGAAGCGTCGAACCATTCGCCAAGGTCATCGTCGATCTGCACTCACGCGGTGCGCTTACTTCTCTGCTCACAGTCGACCCAGCCACGCTCCAGACCGCCATCGCACTCGGCGAGGAGTGGTTAGGCCCGGATAGCGACATCCTCAAATGCCTGCGGCTCGGCGTAGCGCTCCACCACGGGGCATTGCCGACTGCGTACCGCAAGGAGGTGGAGCGACTCCTGCGCGACGGCGTGCTCAAGGTCACGATCTCATCGCCAACTCTCGCCCAGGGGCTCAACCTGTCGGCGACCGCCGTTGTCATGCATTCGCTTTACCGACACGGCGAGAAAATCAAGGTGTCCGAGTTCAAGAACGTCATCGGCCGTGCCGGCCGCGCCTATGTCGATGTCGAGGGCCTTGTCCTTTATCCCATCTTCCAGGACGCCTGGAACAAGAAGCATGACGAATGGGTCGGGTTGATCGAGGATCTAGGTGCCCGCGAGATGGAGAGCGGGCTCATCCAGCTCATCTTCTCGCTACTGAATCGGATGCACGCGCGACTTGGCGGTAACCTCGACCGGTTGGTGGATTACGTCGTCAATAACGCAGCGGCATGGACCTTCCCAGAGGTCGCCGGCGAGAAGGCCGACAAACGTGAGCGGGCGCTGAACGAGTGGGAGCGCCATATGGCGACGCTCGACACCGCCATCCTCAGTCTCATCGGAGAGGCCGATGTGCCCGACGATCAGATCGAGACGGCACTGGACACCATCCTCCAATCGTCACTCTGGCAACGTGGCCTGCTTCGTGTGGACGATGCATCGCGCGCCGCCTATCGCGCCACACTGCTCACACGAAGCCGGTATATCTGGGCCAATTCCACGGCAGCGAAACGACGCGGCTATTTCTTGGCTGGCCTCGGCCTCGAAGCTGGGCATGCGCTCGACGCCGTTGCACCCGAGGCCAACGTCCTCCTCGTCCAGGCGAACGCTGCCCTGATGATGGGGGACTTTGAGGCCGCGATCGCAGCGATCACCGCGATCGCGGAGCGCGTGTTCGGTTTTTACCCGTTCGAGCCTGACCCGTTCCCAGCTAACTGGAGGGACATCCTCCGATGCTGGCTGCTCGGGCAGCCGCTCGCCGCAATGGTCGCTGGTCAGGAAGCCGAAGCGTTGCAATTCATTGAGGGCGGCCTGGTCTATCGCCTGCCTTGGGCTATGGAGGCGCTCCGCGTCCGTGCCGCCGCCAATGCAGATGTCGTCGGCGTGCTCGACCTTCCGTTGGAGGATCATGAGCTGGGCCTGGCGGTGCCCGCTGTCGAAACAGGAACCATGTACCGCCCCGCATCCATTCTGATCCAGGCAGGCTTCAATTCACGGCTCGCTGCGATCAAGGCGGTCACAGACACGGGCGCCACATTCACGACCGGCACAGAGTTACGCGCTTGGCTCCGCTCACCCAGCCTCGCGGCCTTGTCTGCGCAGCCGGACTGGCCGACCCCTGCGACCCGGGCCATGTGGCTTGAGTTTATTCAGGATTTCACACCACTCGACAACCGGACCTGGGCACGGCGAGACTATCTTGGAAACGTCCACTGGTTCGCAGCGCCTGCGCCTTCCGGCACGCCTGTTGGTCTCCATCACTGGAACGGACAGCCACTGGTGCTGGCGCCCGACGGGCACGCAATCGGGAAGCTACAGCACCCGCTCAATCTAAATCGGCGTGGTTTGGTGCGCGCGAACGTTGCTCAGAATGGCGCCCAGCTCGATCTGAGCTATCTCGGCCCCGATGATCTGTGGACGGCCTAGAGTGCAGATGCCAAACCCACCCACATATTTCAGTGCTTGGGGCAACGTGCCCATCGATAACGACGTGCGCCCGTTCAGTATGCTAAACCCAGAGGGAAGCGACACAAATCGCAACAACCGCCGACATCACTTCATCTCGGCCGTTTACATGGACGGCTTCGCAGATGAACGGGGTCGTGTCCAGGTCTATCGCTGCGAGGCGCCCGAAGATCCCCACTCGATGAACCCCAGAGCCATCGGGTTCGAACGAGACTACTATTCTCAGAAGCTACCCGAAGGCGGTCAGGAGAACCATCGCTTCGAGGATTTGTGGAACACGATCGAGACGGTGTGGCCAGAGACAATCCGAGCACTCGCCGCGCGCAGGCTATCGCTCGCCATATCTTTCAATGTCCTGGGCATGCAAACGATCATGCGCGCTCGCGTACCAGCGACACGCGACCGACATGCCTTGATGCTTGAGGCCAAGCTCCGAAACGAATGTAAAATCGGCGAAGAGATCGGAACGCTTCCGCCGGAAATTGAGCGCTACGCTGGTCAGTTTGACACCGTGCCCGTCGGCATCAATCCGCATGAGACTCTTTTGGCGATGCAGGGCGAATTCAAAGATATTGGCAATCTTTGCTTTCGACTCGGCTTTGAGGTGCTTCACAATAAGACCAGCACGCCTTTCCTCACATCGGACAATCCGGTCTGCAGCTACGATCCCCGCCAATCAATCCATGCAAGGACGCCTTACGAGCATTCTGGCGACGTCGAGCTGATCTTCCCTGTTTCCGCACGCATGCTCGTGCGCGGCTCCAGCAAACGCGGCCCGGTAAATGTGCTCTCGCGGCACCGCGATATCTCCGACAGTCGGAAGGTTCGGCAGCTCAATCGAACCATTGCACAGTTCTCTTATCGCCTGACAATCGGCCAGGATCGGACAAGCTCTGACCTAATTCGCGCCCATGCAGCGCAGGTACCCACTATCACCACGGACGTGCGTCGGCTTGGAAAGGAAATCCAGATTATCTGTCGAAATGTCTTCGGTCCTCGCCCAACGCTATCGCCCTATATCGACACCCCTGAAAAGGCCGCGCGGCTCGAGGCCAAGATGGCGGCCGCTTCGACAAAGCCCGACTCGGCATCTGGCTGAGTGACATCGGCCTCTGGTCAGTCGCTATCGTACGAGTTGGGTAGGGATAAACTGTTCGCCCTCAACAGAAGTCCGCGCCTCGAAATCAATCGGCCCGCAACCGACTTCGCCGCTTGGCATGCGCTTCACAGTCATAGTGAATTTTTTCAATGTGATGCTGTTATTGCAAAGCCAACGCAGTACGTGATCGCCACCATCCTTTATCTGAGCATTCTCCTTGCCGAGTGTATCTATGCTGGTGAGGGTCTGCGCGATCGTACCGGCGGCTATATCGGCGAGACTGAGAAGGTCGAGATATTCGAATGCCTTTGGCATGAACGGACGGGCGCCGGCAAGGAAACTGAACTGTTTCTTTGTGTAGAGCGGCAGAACTCGGTTGAGGATGGCGAGGAGTTTTCTGTGCTGCGCCGGCGTCTCCCCGATCGCGTCGTGATCCGTCATCCAAAATATTTTTTGCCCGGAGTGCCCTAGCAAGGCAACGAGGAAGGCAATGGTGTGCAGTATCCGAAAGAGCTTCTCAACTACTCGCGGCGCGATGGCCCCATAGCCAGTCTCTCCCAATGCGTCTGTCATACGCCGCACGGTCTCGGCATCGCCGGGCCCGAATAGAGAGGGAATCGTTTTGTCGACAACCAGGGTGAATAGAAGTCCGGAGATATAGCCATCGCACAAGCGCAAATAGTCCGGCAGCATCCGCCGCAGTGGGCCCCACCGAAAGTCCTTGAATGCAATCTCCTTGCCACCGATACCGGACGTGGCTCGAAGCATGCCCATCTGTTGCTTGAACGGATCTAAGGAGCCGAATGCGCAAACCAGAAAGGAATAGGTGAAGAAGCGGCTCGTCGAATCTTCGCCGCCATAGTCACTGAATATGCCCACCGTCCGATTGGCCAGCGCACTGAGATTCGGCAGTAAGAGCTTCCCTTCTACGTCGCGCGCCTTGAATCCTTGTTCTAAGAAATGCGCAATGCCGGGCATCTCCGTCCGGTTCTCATCACGGAGAACGTTTAGATTGGGCGATCGCAACGTTGCAATGCGGGCGCGTTCAACTAATCGGGGATCGAATGTGAACCGCTTGGGGTACATGTTGCTCTAGTCTTTCACTCGAATTGTCGCTTTATGCGCTCATTGGAGGAAACAGATTCATCGGCTGGTCGTGAAGTGGGACGACTCTCTCGCACTCGTGGAGCCCGCATGCCGTTGCTGAACTGCCACGCCAAGCCGCCATCGTTGGTTCTGCCTTTCAGACTTCTTGCCCAATCGCACGGATCTCGGCGCCACACGCCATGGCCGACAGACGGGCACCGAGCAGAAGCGTATTGAGCTGCTTCATGCGCATTGCTCTCGCTTGAGGCACCGCGTCGGCCTTGCAGGCGTCGTGCTCACGTTTTGTGAGTCGGGGTTGCAGAATCACAATGACCTTCTGATAGGATGATGGAAGCTTCGCCACGGCAGCAAGGAACCCTGTCCGATCTGGCTGCCGCTTGCCATCTCGCCAGACAGCGGTTCCAATTTGCTTCCCTTTTCCTCGGGTAAGTACTTCATGGAGGGAACGCATGTGTAGGTGGCGCAGGTTCTTGATAGCTTGCGAAACGACAATCTCGTAGTCGGATACCGACCCCGTCCGATCATCCTTGCTGCTTCCGGATCCTTTCACGTGGACAAGGGTGAGGACCTGGCTAGCGGGATCGACATGTATGAAATCAGCGACTTCCATCGATCCGTCGTCCGAAGCGAGCCATCCGTTTGGAAACAGCCTCTTCACCACCCAGCCAAAGAGCGACTTGTCCTCGGGCTTGCCGATCGCCGCAACCTGAAACTTGCCTGCGGTATCGGTGGGCTTTTCCGCATCAACCAACGTGGCCGGCATTGGCAGAAATTCCCAGGGAAAGAAGTGGTCAATGAAAGCTGGGTTGAAGAAGTATCCTTGGGCCAGAGTGTGGCCGCTGTCGTAGTAGATCTTGAGCTTGTTCGTGTCCGTAAGCATTCGTTCGCAGGTTGCCTGCTCATCGGCAGGTCCCTTCGGCCGTCTGACCCAAGTTGCAGTGACCTTGGCCGGCGCGTCGTCGGCTTGGGCGTGCATATCGAGCGCTAACCGACCGAGAAGCTGTCCGCTGAGCGACGCCTCGACTTCCACGTTGGCCCCCTTGGTGCTCTTGACCTCGAACCGAGCCTCATAAGCCCACTTACGCGCTTCTTCTTGGTCTTCGGCTGCAATGCCGTCTTCCGCTAGAAGTTCGGGGGGAACCACTGCGACAGCGTAAGCGTCGCTCACACCGGCGGGCGATCCAACCGGCGTAGCCAGGATATCGTACAGTCTCGATACGACAGGCCTTTTGTCGACGTGGTCTAAGATGGCGCGAAGATTGTCAGTGAACTGTATCCATCCGCGAGGGCGACCAACCCAAATACGGGAACTCATCGGGGCTGCGCCGACTGGCAGGCTCTTGCCCCTAGCGTCGGTGAGACCCGCGATCACCGGGCGGCTTCGAATCGCTGAATAGCGATAGGTTTGGTCACCAAGCGGGTCCAACGCATACTCCAACGACAAACCCGTCATGAACTTGGTGTTCGGTTTGACGGCGCTTGGCGTATGGAGTCCATCAAGCCAGATCGCTGCAGCCTCTGGCCCTACGAAAGCGCCAAGCCGCTTTTGCGAAAGAGTCTTGGCGGCGGTCATATGCTTGATGATCCGATCTCGCAACGATGCTTCGGAGGCGCAAACCACGCCGTAGTCCTTACGCACGGCCAGGACGACGAGCTGATGTGCAATGTCGGTGAAGGCGGCGCCAACATGCCAAGCAGGTGTTACGGCTTCCCGATAGACAATGGCATGAAGGCGAAGCGACGATTGGCTGCCAAGATCGACGGATTCGAGGATCGTGCGAGTGACCCGCGACGTGCTCTGAATTGACGCTTCGACTTCTGCAACCATCACAGCAAGCAATGCACCGTGTCGCGCCTTGCCGGCCGCGCTCAGCAAGACCGGCGCCAAATAGGGACGAAGCGATTGCGCGCTTACAGGTTTTGTCCTTTTCGCCACGGTCGCCCTCCCCTGACGTCCTGAGTCTCGAGCCTGTATCCGAAGCCGGATGACCGCAACTACATTTGCGCCCCGTGGTTGTCCTTGTGATAGGAGCCAATCAGCTCAGTCGCGTCCTGGCACGACATCTCCCGGGCCCCCGATGGGGACGGCTGATGACGGAGCAACAACGTCGATGCGGTCGAGACCGGGCGCTGACTTGATTGCAGTTGCTTCTTTCTCGCGTGTGATCAACTGCTCGAACACATGAACACATCCAGTCAGGAGTGATAGCTCCGTGCGTCATCCCTATGACTCCGGAGGGAATGTCTTACTTCGTGCCCGGCCATTCTTGTCAGGCAGCAGCTCTTCTGGGCGAGTACTTCAGGTCCGCAATAGACAGCTAGGAACATAGCCGGGGTCCTGATATTCAAACAACTGGATCTGCCCAATCGACGTTAGCTGTTGACCAAGGAAAACGGATAGGGCGAAAGGCCCGTAAAAAAACAGACGCGTCATCCGCAGCTGGCGCACTTTGAGAATTTCTCCGAGCCGCTCTCGAACCGCTCGCGCCATCGCACAAGCGTCCTCGGCTCCACCAATCGACTGGGCCCCTTGGTTAGGTGGTGACATAAACACAAATGCGTTTGGAGCCACACCGGTCTGCTCAATATACCGAATAACGTCCTGACGGCCGTCGCCGCGAATGTTGAGTCCAAGCACAAGGTCGGTGCCGTTTGATCTGCCTTCCACGATCTCCACTTGGAGAGCATAACCTGTGGTCGGCGCGGCATCGGACCTCCAGTTCTCTTTGGCAGGCGGCTGCGGAATTTCAAATATCCAGCCACCTACGGCGGGAAATGTGGCACCAATTGCGACACCGGAGGACAAGGCGCACTTGCCACGTAACTGGATCGTGCGCACCGCACCAATTGTCATGATCTGTTTGCGTAGGGTGTCGAGTTGGGGAACAAGGTCATTGTTCCAGGTATCCGACAGCGGCACGCGGCGCGCTGCGCGGTCGAAACTCGCTGTCCAGTCCAATTCATAGTCTGCAGACGGCTCGAATTTTTCCTTGGTCCAGTTGTGAATCCAGACTGTGACGCTTGCTTCTTGCGACAAGGTTCCCAACACGGCAGATCGAATAACAGCCTCAATGGCTGCTTTGTCCATCACGATGCCCTTACTCGCCCCCACTCTCCTTACCAGTTCAGCATAGGCCGGTTGAACCATTGCCCTTATCTTAGTGGCGAATTCGGGATGGCTTAGGAGGCGCGCGACGAACAGCTCGAGCGCGCGCTCGTCGTGCGAAAGGTCGCCGTGACCAACCTCAATGAAAACCTTCTCGTGGATGAATTGAATCTGTTCGTTGCTCAGCTCATGCTTGCGCATGCGCTCGTCGACATCATCTTTTGTGGATGTCAGAGCCGAGGCCGCGTCATCGTAAAAAGGCTTTGCGCCACGTAACCTCGCCAGGCTGGTTTCGACCGGCCGTAGCTGAGCAGAAAGAGACGGACATGCAAGAGTGAACTGCTGGTACACGCCCGGCATGCCAGCATCAAAACGACGGAAGGCTTCTATTACTTCCTTGAACTCGCTCGGTGATACCTCATGGTCCTTGGTCTGAATGTGCTTACGCGTCGATTTCCCGTCTTGGAGATAGCGGATGTCGATATCACCCGTGCCTTCGGAAAATATCTGATGAAACGCTCCATCTTGGAGCCAGAGCGGAAGATGGCAAACCGCGTACCGCGTTTGAAAATCGAAGCCCTTGCCGCCAACAATGCCTCCCATGGCAGTTGGGGAGACAAGTGAGCCAGATGCATTGGTCCGAGGAGAAGGCGGTTCGCTCATATTCAGCCTTCCTATTGGCCAAAGGTTGAACCGAACAGCTTACGCCATAGCTTTCGGCTTTCGGCTTCATCTGTCGCGTCGAGCGCCCCGCGGGCGGTCTCAGCCGCCGGCTTCACTTGATCGAGGAATGCGTCAAAGTCGGCGCTCGCCCAACGCTTAGCCACATTGACCGAGAAATATCCCGGATCGGTGATCTGCGGCACAATGCCGGTGCCTCGGTAGAACCCGTAGCTCGACTGAATGCCCTCCAGAACACTCACCACAGCGCGAGCGTGCGACAACGGAGAACCGATCGTCTGATGAGCCAACGTCTCCAAGATATACGATTTCGGTTTCGACTTTTCGGTCGGCAGCCGGTCGCGCCACGCCTTCAATAACTTCACCGTTTGGACATAGTAGCCGTCGGTCACCTTGTTCTTGCTGGTCGCAGCCGCGATCTGGCCCTTGGGATGAGATTGCACCCATTCTTTCGCATCTCGATCAGGAATCCACAGCGGGCCGTCATCAGCCGATAGCGGTGTCGACGGGACAATGTCGAGCCATACACCTTTTGCAGCACTGGCTCCGATTGAGCGACCCTGTAGTCGTGTTTCCTTGTAGTACTTCGAGAGCACGCCCTTGAGCCAGCTGAGAACAACGTCAGGCTCGGTAATGGTGTGGTCGATGTCGACAATGCAAATCACGTCGACATCATTGATGTCATGTATTGCAGTGTGTCGGGCGTATGAACCCGACAGGAACGTGTCTTTGTGGGCATCCTTGGTGTCATCGTCGTTCTTCAGACGCTCACGCACTTTCTCGTGCGCGTTCTTCGCTGCAGTTACGGCATCCGCATCCGGTTCGAGCGCGCTAACATACGCGGCAAAATCTCCAGGGTGCTCCAACGCTTCACTCCTCGGCCGGAAGCGCCGGCAGCAGCGACGGATCGAGGCCGTAGGATGCTGCCAAGCTTGCAACAAAATGGCCGCAGACTGGACATGCTTCATCACGATCGAAATAGATGCCGTACCAACGTTTGATCGTCATTTCATCGCTGCTTTCGCTAAGTGGCGGCCAATCGGCATACGGTGTCCCCGGCTCCGGCCGATTGAGCCAGAGGTACCACGGTGCATCAAAATCGCGTCGCAGCGTGTTCAGAGTCGATGATTTGTCCGCAAGCAGTTCGAGCAGAGCCAACTTGGCAAGCATGTTGGCGATTGGCAGAACGTCCAGTGACAAGCCGGGCTCCACGGCCACAGGCTGGTCTGAATATGCGATCTCGTTGGCATCAACCTCTGAAGAAACCTCGACATCCGAGGCCTCCTCGGGCATCGCAGCAACAAAGCATTGGTGGCATGGTGAATGCTTTGGGCGAACCCGGAGAATTTGGCCGCCGTAGGCACGGCGGAAGGCACCGCCATAGATCGCAGTCACATTTGCAGTGATGCAGAGCTCGTTGATCAAGAGCTTGCTTTGGCGGTTGTCGGTGCCGCAAATAACGATGTCAGAAGCGCGCACCAACTCACTGATCAGGTCCTTGTTGCCGAACCCGACCTCGAGCGCATGTGCTTCGATTTTCGCGTTTGGATTTTTCTCGAGGATCAAATCGCGGACAACATTCACTTTGAGTCGGCCTACCTGTGAGATGCCTCCGGGATGGCGCACCACATTTCCGACTGACAGCCGATCCCTATCGACGAGCAAGAATCGCCCTACGCCGCACTTGGCGAGTTCTACGACAACGTGGGCACCACCTGTTCCAAGGCCGATGCAGAGCACCGTCTTATCCTGCAGGATGGTTGTCTCAAGAATGCCTGAGCGCCGCAAAGCCAGCTGCGGTTCGACATCGGCGAAAACGATGTCGGAAGGTTGGCAACTCGGCTGGGCCGGTTGAACGATCTGTCCACGGTACCGAGTGCCCTCAGGGGATACGAACACATCAGGCTTCGACGAGGAAGCCTCGGTCCGCTCAAGAAGAATCGCCAGCCCTTGACTACTTTCGGCCTGGTATTGATCGAGCAGAAACGTCCCGAGGACTGTGATCGGACTCGCTTGGACGCACAGCTCCGATTGGGTCAAGGCGTCGCCGTCATCCCAGGAGCTAAACGCGACGGGCAGAATCCCCGCCCTGTTTAGTTCTGGCCACTTCTCGCGCAACCATTCCGAGGAAACCGTAATGACGCCAAACATATCCGCATCATCCGCCGTGATGTTCAGTGCTTGTGGAGTCTGCGCTCCCTCGGTGACGGCAACGATCGTTCGCTTCGTCTTGTCGTAAACGAGCTTTGAACGGCCTGGCTTCCGCTGCGCGACTGCCTGCATTGCCTCGCGGATCATTTGGCGCTGAACAGGATCGTTGGTGCTCATGCGGCCTCTGCCATAGTGCGAACGAAATCGGCTAAGTCACGGCCTGTCGCGAGGTGCTGTTCATAGGCCTCGATCCAGATGAGCGCCTTCAAGAAGACCTTCTGCAACACAATACCCGAATGCCACCGAGCGTCCCGCCAGTGACAAATCTGAACCCAGCCTTGATCATGCGGTGTCAACGTGTGCATTGCGTGCGACACGCCTAACCGAGAAATCGCAGTGCCATTCGCCATCAGCAGCGGGTTCGGATCAATGATGTAAAGCGGTGGCCGCTGCGACGGGAAGCCCGGAGGAATTGGGCTGTAGAGGTTGTATCGCCTGCTCGAACTCGATGTGGCGAGACCGGAGGCGTAGTAGCTGTCATGAGCGCTGTGATGGTAGACGCTGAACTGCGAGAAGCCTTCGCGCTGCAGGATTTGATGCTCCATTGCGAGCCTGTTTCGTTGGTCTGTCGACCACATCGCTCAACCTCCTCTTACCGCCTTCACTGCGCGAAACACTTCTACAATGCCGGCGACATCCGGAACCACTAGGCCATCGCGCGTGGTTATCGGTTCCGCGGTTCCCGCACTACGGTCGATCCGATGAACCTCTAAGACGCTCATCGGCCAATTCCGGTCGATTGCGAACGCAAGGTGATGCGGATCCTCCAGCTTGGCGACCACGATATGTCCGAATACTGTAGCGTGTTGCTCGATGGGAGCGCCGCTGACCTCCTTCAGCGCGTCAACCAAATGCCCCAGAGTCCTCTCACGAGTCGTCGCATCGACGTCCGCTTCTCTTTCAAGAGTTGGCGGCTGAGCATCGTCGCCAATGCGCACGCGTGCGAGGGGCACGCCCTCCCAGCCACGCAAGGACTGTTCGACGAATTCGCTGCGCGTGATCAACGCTTGCCGTACCGGGCTGCATCCGGGAAGAACCCGCACGCGCAACGTTGTGGGCTCGTCTTCCCCCGACAGGTCATAGAACCATGTATGCACACGGACGACCGGCTCATGCTGTGAGCCTTCGGTCGTGACGATGATTTCCGCCATGCTAGGAAACTGGTTGCGTTTTCCCAGTTGGCGAATACGCCGGCGATCACCCGAGCTTGGCGCGGAAAGGCCCAGACGATGATGCGAATGCCAATCCCCGAAGTACCGTAGCGCCCAGTCAGCAGCGAGCGGTTCGCTAAGTTGCCTCAGATAATCCACGTCAAGCCGGAAATGCGTATTGTTCCGCTGCGCCTTCGGGCCTGCCTTTGTCATCAGAAAAACCGTGGGATTCGCCTGCCATCGCCCAAACAGGTCTCCCCCCGTTTCGACGGTCCAGGCAGATGCTTCGGCCGCAATCGCTCGCAGTTCGGATTCCCAAGTGATTAACGTTCCTAAGCTTGGTTGTGGCTGCGCTTGTTTGATTGGCTCGGCCTCAGGCCGAGCCATAGCGCTCAAGGCAGCCGGCGGTTTTTTCGGCGACCGACGACGCCCAAAGAACTTGGCAAGGCGTTTGACGACCATGTTGCCTCACGATCAAAATTTATGACGTCGCCTCAACCATGAATCGGAGAGCGGGCGATCCTGCACGAAAGAGTTGTTGAGAACAATCTAAGAACACAGTTTTTTTAGGAAGAGGCCACAAATCCGTTCCACGCCGCCCAGTGACGGAACAGGCCGTATGCCCGGTTCGACGCTCACCGACGAGGAGAACAGGATGAAATGATCGAGTGCGAGTCCGCGCCAAACGGACGCCTCATGGACTGCCCAGGCTACGTCCATCTGGGAGGAAGGATGGCGCTGAATGCCGCCCACCCGTGCGCAACATCGCTCGTGCTGCGCGCGACGGCATAGTGGAAAATGCTGCGGATCTGCCTATCGGTGCCATTGAGCGCATCAAGCGCCGCGTCGAGTTCCGGGCGCGCTTCACGATGTTTGCTTGCAAGACCCTGATATTCATGCCGTCGGCAGCGATCAGATCGATGGCGCGACTTTGCTTCGCTTGGAGCAGACCGACCGACCAGGGCGATGTGGCGCGCGCCCCTGGCGGCAAGCCACCCGGCGAGCTTCAGCCCGAGCCCGCCCAATCCGCCGGCAACGATGTGCCATCCTTCGCTTCAATGACGTCGTAGTCAGGTGGATCTGGCTGGATGCTCTGGAGTGGCTGCGCAAACTGCTCGCGCCATGGGGCAACGCAATCCGCTGGTCTGCCAGGATTGGGTTCGGACCTGTGTCGACCGCTTGGCTGGTGGACTACACAATCGCCGACGAAATGGAGGAAGTAGCCGTCAACGGCCTGCATCGCATCGAAGTCAAAGACGACGACCGCGAACCGGGCGAAGCTATTCTTGAGATCATCCGCCGCCTGGCAACATGGTCATGTGGCGCGGACTATCACGGCTGACCGACATCGCACTGGGTGCCCTGGTCGGGGCAGAAAATGTGGGTATTGAAAGCTTCACCGGGCGCTTACCACACAACACCGCCCCGATGGTTAGATCGGGACGGTGAGTGAGTTATGATGGAAGTGGTTGCGGGGGCAGGATTTGAACCTACGACCTTCAGGTTATGAG
>MKRV01000307.1 GCA_001897995.1 Alphaproteobacteria bacterium 65-37
CGACCGAGCGCCTATTCGCTCGGGCGTCGAGGTGCGACGGGCCGCTGCGGCCTTCGCGCGACCGATCAGAGGCCGCGGAGCGTTGCAGCTCCTGACGTCTTTCGGGCCGTTCATCGCCGCTTGTGCGGCGATGTATCTCGTCTACCCGATTTCTGCCTTCTTAACCCTGGCCCTGGCCATTCCGACCGGGTTGTTGCTGGTGCGCGTCTTCATCGTGCAACATGATTGCGGCCACGGCTCGTTCTTCAGTTCGGTGCGTGCCAATGCGATTGTCGGCCGGGCCTGCAGCCTCGTCACGATGACACCCTTTGCCAATTGGGCACGCCAACACAGCCTGCACCACGGCAATTGGTGCAACCTCGACCGCCGCAAGGGAACCGACCTGTATTCGGCCTGCCTGACGGTGCGCGAGTATCGAGCTCTGTCGCCGTGGAAACGCTTCCTGCATCGGCTGCCGCGCCATCCATTGATCGCCAACATCCTTCTGCCGCCCCTCGTCTTCCTGGTCGTCTACCGGGTGCCGTTCGACACGCCGCGCCGCTGGGCGCGCGAGCGGCGTTCGGTGTATTTCACCAACGCCGCGCTGCTGGCGATGTTCTCCGTCCTTGCCGTGACGCTGGGCTGGCAACGCGTGCTGATGGTCCATCTCCCGGTGATGGCGGTTGCCTCGATCATAGGAGTCTGGTTGTTCTCGCTGCAGCATCGTTTCGAGACGGCTCGCTGGGCTCGGCGAGGCGAATGGAATGCCGAACACGCCTCGATGGGCGGTTCGTCCTGGTTCGATCTCCCACGCATCCTCCACTGGCTGACGGGCAATATCGGTTTCCACCACATCCATCATCTCAACCCGCGGGTGCCGAACTATCGACTTGGCGCTGCGCACGAAGCGGCGCAGGCAGTGTGGCCGGTCAATCCCCTCAGCTTGCTGGGCGGGTTGCGCGCGCCCTGGCTCACACTATGGGATGAGGATCGGAACCAGCTCGTGAGCTTCGCTGCTGCGAGGAGCAAGGCGTAGTGCGGTACCTTGGCGCCCTGCGCGGATCGGGCATGATCGTCGGGCCAGCAGGTCCGCTCGGCCGGGCCGACTACGATCTGGATGCCTATCTCGTAAAGCCCGGCGAAGTCGTCGCTTCGGGAGAGGTCCGCATGCAGGCGGATGAGTTGAACGAAGCCTTCGGCCGCCGCGATCTCAGCCTGCAGACCGACGATGGGCAGACGCTGAGCGTCCGCTTCTCCGGCAAGCGTCTCAACGTCGCGAGCACCGCCGCGCACGTGGACGTGACAGGCGGCCTGCCGGGCGCTGAGGATTGGCCGCGCTAACGGGTGTCCGCGACCCACTGACCACGGATAGTTGACAGATCCATTCTCGACCGGCGCAACGGCCTTCTGTTGCGGACGTTCTCGTCTTCGATGGATGAACCTGTTCTGGATCTGATCGGCGATACGGCGCTGCCCGGCTGGCGGATGGCCGGGGCCGGCGGATTCCGCCCTACGTCGGAAGGCATCGAAAGCTTCGGCGGTCCAGGCATCCTTTGGTTTGCCGAGAGGACGTTCGGCGACTTCGTCTTGACCATCGACTGGCGGCTGAGGTCGATCACGGACAATTCGGGCCTCTTCATTCGCTGTCCTCCGCTCGAAGACAGCCTCTCACCCGCGATCGATCTGGGCTACGAGATCCAGATCGACGATCGCGGTTATGATCCCAAGAGGCGGTCCGTCGGCAGCCCCCTCCACCTCACGGGTGCCGTTTACGGCCTGGCGCCGGCCCTTGCGGTCTGCTCGAACCTGGTGGGCCGATGGAACAGATTCCACATCGAGGCGTCGGGCTCGACAATAACGGTTGTCCTGAACGACACGCCCGTTTCACGCCTCATCGAGGCATCACGCTTGCGTTCCGGGCATATCGGACTTCAGACCCACCACTCCGGCTCGGCCGTCGCTTTCCGGCGGCTGTGCGTTCGACCAACCTCCGATGGAGCGTCGTGACGGCCGAGCTTTCACGGCGCCGACGCCACGCACTTCTTCCGGAGCTGCTCGAACAGCACCTCGGTTGGCTCACCGGTCTCGGTTTCGTTGGCGGCAAGCTGGAACTTGCCGATGGCGGCGCGGGTGGCCGGCCCCATCGTCCCATAGGTCGTGCCGGCGTAGAAGCCGAGGTCGCGCAACAAGATCTGGATGACCTTGACCTGGCCCGTCCGGTCGGCCGGCCACGCCCCGAGATCGGGCGTGCAGGGGCTTGCGGATGGCGCCGGCTTCTTCGGTGACGACACCGTTGCCTCTGCCGTGCTCGTGCTCGTCTCGGAGTCGAGCAGCAGGGGGGCAACCGGCTCGATCGCCGGCTCCGTTTTGGCCAGTGACGAGGCGCGCGGCTCGACCGCGAGCTGCACGGGCGCAAGGGGCACCGGGGCAGGCTGTACGGGCGGAGACTGTACGGGGCGGGGCGGCAGGCTCAATCCTCGGCCATCGGCTGTCGACTTGTTCTGGGGGGCCGACGAAACCGCAGGCAGCTTGCCGGCGCTGGCCGGCGTTCCCGCCGAGCTGCCGCGTGTTCCCGTCCAGAAGAGGATGCCGGCCAAGCCGAGCACGACCAGCACTAGCGTGTAAGCCACAACAGATCCGGCGAACCGGGGGGTGCCTACCCGTTCTTCGGAAGCCGTCATCATGAGATTGCTCCCTGCTCCGTCCGAACTTCCGTCGGGAACGCTAGCGGGGCGCCGACCCACCTTCAACGGCTACAAAGCAACGGCTGTATCAGGAATGGGGCCGTAACAGGAACGTCCCCTCTCGGATGTCAGGAAACGCAGTCCGCCCGGGCTGCCGGCGGAATGGGATCGGCCGGCATGTTGAGGCGGCAGTGATAGTCGAACGCCGCGCGAAACGGCTCGGCGATTCGGGCCTTGGCTTGCACGGGCAGGATATAGCGGTTGCCGCGGCGATCGATCTGCTGGCGGCCATAGCCGATATTCGTGCCGTCGGCGAAGTAGGCGTCGAAGAACGAGTGCCCGGCTGTCGAGGTAAATTCCACGACCAGGACGGCCCCCTCGATACATTCGAAGCGCGGCCCGCTTTTCAGGGTCCCGGTTTCTGTGGTCTTCCCCGAAGGTCCGGAGATCGTCCACTGGACGGTCGATGCGGTGCGCGAGGATTCGGCCTTCAGGACGCCGCAGGCCAGCGTGCTGGGCGTGTCGACAGCCTTGGATTGGGGCGGCTTGGACGGGGTCGGCTTGGTTTGACCGTAGGCGGGACCCGCAAGCGCCGCCGTCAGCAACAGCAAACCAACTTGTCTCATTCGAACGACACTCCAACAGCCGCGCCCGCGGACAGTCTCCAAACTAGCCTAAGGGCCCGTTCCAGCCCAGAGACCCGACCGCAGCAGGCGGACCAACTTATTGCACTAGCCCTTTCTCCAGGCGAACGCCCTCCGCCGTCGGTACGACGAGTTCGGTGGTTCACGTCCTCTCTTCATTCGTGCACAATCGATGTCGGGTGGGTGTGACCTTGGAAGCGCCGCAAGCTTCGATGAGGCAGCGAGACGGCCCGTCGCGCTGGAGCGGCAGTATGCGTTGTCAGGGATTGGAGGTTGGGGTGAGTGATTCGCGGGAAATCAAGAATACGCGTCAGGATAGCAACGCCGTCCACGAAACATCGTCCGAGAGCAGAAAGGCTTACCAGGCGCCGACCCTGACACATTGGGGGACATTGCGGGACCTGACCCGGACCGCTGGAATATCCGGCGCCTCCGACGGCGGCAAAGTCCTGCTCCGCAAGACACGCTGGTAGGGCGTGCCGTCGCGTCCCGTCTAAGACGTCCCCCGCAGCAAGCGCTCGAGCTTCGCCGCTTCGGCCTTCAGCAGGGGCACGAGTTCGTCGCGACGGGCGGCATCGAGGCGGCTTTCGATCGCCGCCAGCGACATCGAGTAGACGGGCCGGCCGCGCGGATCGCGTACCACCACCCCGATGCCCCATGAGCCCGCCATCAGCAGGCCGGGATTGAGCGCATAGCCATCCTTGCGTGTGCGCGCCACGGCCTCGCGCAGGCTCGCTGGCGAGTAGGCCGGATATCGTTTTGCGATGATCGCCGCATTGGCCGCGATCGCCTGGCCGATCTCGTCGTCAGGCAAGGCGGCCAGCACCGCCAGGCTGCCGGCACCGATGCCCAGCGGATGGCGGTCGCCGGCCTGAAGCACGTGGCTGCGGATGGGAAACGGCCCCTCCTCGCGATGCAGGCAGACGACATGGACATCGCGCCGTACCGACAGGAACGCCGTGTCGCCGCTCGCCTGCGCGAGCCGCACGAGGCCATCGATCGCCTGCGCCTGAATCCCGAAACGCCGCGCCGCCAGGGTGCCCAGCACATAGCTTTCGGGGCCGAGATGATAACGCCGGCTCGTCTCGTCCTGCTCGAGTAGACCGGTCCGCACCAGAGCGCCCAGCGCCCGCCGGGCTGTCGGCTTGGCGAGCCCGGAAGCTGCCACGAGATCGGTGAGCCGAGCGCCTTCCCCGTCGGTCCGCCCGACCTGAAGCAGGAGCGCCAGCGCCCGCTCGATGCTCTGGGTGCCGCCCCCTTGGGCCTGCGGCGCCCCGGCAGGTCTGCGCGCCGGATCGGCTCCCTCTGCCCTTTTATGGTCCACTATATGGCCCTTCCCTTTAGATTCTTTTCTTTGACTCATAGTGCTTATTCGAATTTATAGGAACAGAAAGAAACACGTAGGTCCATTATATGGACCCTTCTTACTTGCATCAACCGGATTGGGGAAATCGATGTCTTTCACGTCGACGATATTCGCGAAGGAACGGATCGAACTGGGCGATACCGAGGAATGGATCGTTCGGGGTGGGCGCCATCTCTTTGCGCGCCTGCCGGACGCCCTGCAGGGCATCCGGCAGATCGGGGTCATCGGCTGGTCCTCGCAGGCGCCGGCGCAGGCACAGAATCTGCGCGAGTCGCTGGAGGGCAGCGGCATCAAGGTGGCGGTGGGGCTCCGGGCCGGCTCGCGCTCGTGGTCGGAGGCCGAAGCCGCGGGCTTCACCGCGGCGAACGGCACGCTCGGCGAGATGTACGAGGTGATCGCCCGCTCCGACATGGTCCTGCTGCTGATCTCCGATGCCGCGCAGGTGGAGAACTACGACCGGATCGTCGCCGCGCTGCGGCCCGGTGCGACGCTCGGCCTGTCGCACGGCTTCCTGATCGCCCACCTCGACAGCAGTGGAAAATCATTCCCAACGAACATCAACGTGATCGGTGTCTGCCCCAAAGGCATGGGCCGCTCGGTGCGCCGCCTCTACGAGCAGGGTCGCGACGTCAACGGCGCCGGCATCAACTGCAGCTTCGCCGTGCATCAGGACGTCGATGGGCGCGCCACCGACCAGGCGCTGGCCTGGGCGATCGCCATCGGCTCGCCCTGCACATTCGAGACGACGCTCGTGCAGGAGTACAAGTCCGACATCATGGGCGAACGCGGCATTCTGCTGGGCGCCGTGCACGGTATCGCCGAAAGTCTCTATCGCTGGTTCCGCACGCAGGGTCTGGCGGCCGACGATGCGTTCCTGGAATCGGCCCGCAGCGTCACTGCCGCCATCAGCAAGAAGATCTCGCAAGGCGGCATCCTGGCGGTCTACGAATCGCTCGACCCGCAGGGCCGCAAGCTTTTCGAGAAGGCCTATGTCGCAAGCTACCGTCCCGCCGCCGACCTGTTGCACGAGATCTACGACGAAGTGGAAAGCGGCAACGAGGTGCGCAGCGTCATCGGTGCGGCGCGGCGGCTGGATCGCTTCCCCATGCACGAGATCGCTGGCACCGAAATGTGGCAGGTCGCCCGCCATCCCAAGACCAATCGTGAAGCGGCGATCAATCCCGTTACGGCTGGCGTCTATGTCGCCACCATGATGGCGCAGGCCGACCTGCTGCGCGAGAAGGGCCATCCCTATTCGGAGATCGTGAACGAATCGATCATCGAGGCGGTCGACTCGCTCAACCCCTACATGGATTATCGCGACGTCGCCTACATGGTCGACAACTGCTCGACCACTGCCCGCCTCGGCGCGCGCAAATGGGCGCCGCGTTTCGACTACGCCGTGACCCAGACCGTGCTGCCGACGCTCGAGGCATCAGCCGATCCCGCCCTCTTCCGCCAATTCCTCGACAGCGACCTGCATCAGGCGCTGTCGGTCTGCCTCGCGCTGCGGCCGCCGGTGGA